>CBINIO010000220.1:0-6920 GCA_966250725.1 uncultured Chitinophaga sp. | reverse complement strand
CGTTATGCGGGACAAAAGCGGATATTGCGTATTTTTACGGTACAAACCCTTCCCACATGAAAGATAACTTCTCCGTTCACGCCGGGAAATACGCCAGGTTCCGCCCGCAATACCCGGATGCGTTATTTGATCATCTGCTTGCCCTGACGCCTTCACGCGGCGCGGCATGGGACTGCGGTACGGGGAACGGGCAGGTCGCTTCCAAACTCGCGCTTTACTTCGACAAAGTGTACGCTACGGACATCAGCCGCCAGCAGATAGAGCAGGCAAAAGCCGACCCGAAGATCGAGTACTCCGTTCAGCCCGCCGAACAAACGAATTTCCCCGACAAGTACTTCGACCTGGTGACCGTTGCGCAGGCCATTCACTGGTTCGATTTTGACGCGTTCTATAAAGAAGTGAACCGCACGCTGAAAAAAGGCGGCATCCTTGCCGTGACCGGCTACGGGCTACTGCACATCAATCCCGCGGTGGACACGGTGATCCGCCGGCTGTACGTGCAGATCGTGGGAGAATACTGGGACCGTGAAAGAAAATACATCGACGAAAATTACATGACCATTCCTTTTCCTTACGACTGTCTTGCATGCCCATATTTCGAGCATACGGAGGAATGGTCGCTGGAGCACCTGAAAGGGTATCTTTCCACCTGGAGCGCCGTGCATCATTACATACAGGACAGGCGCACCGATCCCGTGGAGCTGGTCTCTGACGACCTGAAAGCGGCCTGGGGGAAGGAAACGCTGCAAACGGTGCGCTTCCCGATACTGTTACGAACGGCGCGGGTTTGAGGACATGCGTAGAAAAATATAATCCCCTGCGGCGCCATACCGCAGGGGATTTTTTTGTTATAATCAGTAATATTTCCGTTCGCGAAACCGGGAACGCGGAATTTTCTCCTCCGCGTTCCCGCTAAATCTCCCGCGAAATCAATTCGAAACCGGCCAATCGCTCAATGCTTTCACCGGCGCGGTTTTCATGCCTTTACCCGGTAACAGGAACACGTTCAGCGCGCCTTTGAAACCGGCAGGCACCGTGATTTCAAAACCCGTGCGGATAGTGCCGGGGTTCGCGGCGTCAAAATCGTTGCTGGACTTGGTGTCCCAGGTCTGCATTTTTACGGGCAGCGGCGCGTCCACTTTCAGCGTGAGGGTTTTGCCGTTTTTCGTGAGCACGGCGGTGTTGCTGCCGGTGATCTTTACGTCCGCGGGCGTCAGCAGCGTCCAGCGGATCACGGTCTCTTTCTGCGGCGCTTCGATCTCGTCGCGCACCAGCACGTACTTTTTATCCACGATGGCGATGCCGCGTACGGCTTTGTCCAGGTCGCCCTTGTACAGCTCGCTGATGTCGGTAGTGGCCTGCATAAAGTTCTCGCCGCTGTTGTGCGCGGTGATGCGCGCGTCGCCTTTCACCACCTGCAGATGCCCGTTTACGGTCAGCGTGTTGTGCACGTAGTTGTTATAGCGGTATACCTGCCAGCGCTGCGAATTTTGCGCGCGGTTCCACAGGTCCACGCCTTTCTGTTCGAGGGAATTGTAGTCCTGCATGCCGAAATCCATCGCCCAGCGTACGCCGTCGCTTTCCATTATAAACGAACCGACGTCCATATGCGCGTGGTTTACATAAGGAGAACCGGCTTTCATGGCGACATATATCGCGTTCTTGTCCGTCCAGGAAGTGCGCATGAGCGCCACGGGATTTTTACCGGAGCCGGTCCACATCAGCTGTTTGGGAGGACGGATGGAGGAAAGGCGGACGTTGTTATGCCACAGCATGATAGCGGGCAGCAGGCGGTCGCGTGTGTGGTTCTTGCTGCTTTCCATCCAGCTTTTTTCCACCCACAGCAGCGAAGGGTCGTTGTTCTTCGCCGCGAACCAGAACATGGCGGGATGCAATCCGCCGCCGTTGCCGGCATCGGAGTAGTTGAAAGGCGCGGTGGTGGGGCCGGTCATGTTTTCGAGATAACCGGCGGTTTTCAGGAAACCCGGTTTTTCGTTGAGGCCGAAATCCGTGTGGAACAATTTTTCCATCGCGCTGTTGAACAGCACGTTGAAGCTGGTGCCGTAACCCCAGTACCCGTATCCTTCAGGGTACGCGCCGTCAGGCTTGTAATCGGCCATGGGCAGCTGGATGGACTTGATCGCACGGTTTATGATCTGCCGCGCCAGCTCGGGCTGCTCGTCGTAAATGGCGATCGCGCCGTAGGTCATGCCGGTGTTGCACACCTGGTTCCAGTTGTTGGTAACACGCAGCCAGCCGTTGTTCTTTTTTTCGAGCGAAGTGTTCACGCCTTTGTGAAGGATGGCGTCGGAAATGGTTTTGCGGGAACCCGCGGAAAGCTGGTCGTACAGCCAGTCGTAGCCGATGGACATACCCAGCGTCATCTCGGCAACGTCGAGGAAGTGCGAAGGGTTCCAGTTCTCGAACGCCGCAACGGCGAGCATTTCGGCTTCGGCGCGTTTGGCGTATTTCGCGTCGTGCGTGGTGCGCCAGGCGTAGGAAAGGAAAAACAGGCGGCGGATGCATTCGCGGGAAACGCTCAGCAGGCGGCGGCCGATGACTTTTCTTTCAAGATTGGGAAGACTAAGCATCCTGTCGCTTTCGGCGATGATCGCGTTGTGCATTTTTTTCCAAACGGGATCGGTGTCGGTGAGCTTTTTCAGCGCCGCTTCTTCTCCTTTTAACATTAAGATACGGGGATGGCCCGGAACGGTGGTGCCCACGTCTAACGAATCCTTCTGGGCAAAAACATGCATGCTGAGTAGCATCAGCATCAATACCATGGTGAGTCTCATAACTGGAATTTTTTAAATACGGATCAAAATACAAAGTTTTCGATATTACTCATATGCATCCGTCCCCAAAATGCTGCAAGAAATCCACAAACGGTAGTTAGGACGGGTGAAATAAATGCCGCGCGGCCGCGGGCCGGCGAAATCTGGCATAAAATTGAGGGATATAAGTGCTATAAATGAAGCCCGATGGAAAACAACCGAAAGATCAGCCCCAACAGCATACCGGCACAGGAGCTGATGCGCCTTGCCGTAAAGTTCAACGTTTCGTTTCAGAAGATAAAAGCCGCGGTATACACGCTCGGGCACGACCTGAAAGATATCGAGGCCTGGCTGACCACGCGAAAGCAAAAGCTGGGAACGGAATATCAGGGATTTTCGCGCAGCCGCTCGTCGGTATAGGTGATCTCCGTTCTGCCGTGGGGTTTAGGCGTCCCGCTCTCGTCTACCGATACGAATACGATCTTGTCGATGGTGAGTATCGACCGCTGCGTGATCTTGTTGCGCACCTCGCAGGTCAGCGTAATGGATGTACGCCCGAAGTGCGTGGCTTTGATGCCCAGCTCCACGATATCGCCCTGGCGGGCGGAATTGATAAAATTGATCTCCGACATAAACTTCGTCACGCAACGGCTCGTTCCCAACTGAATAATGGCGTAGATCGCCGCTTCTTCGTCGATCCAGCGCAGCAGGCTGCCGCCGAACAAAGTGCCGTGCGCGTTCAGGTCTTCAGGTTTCACCCACTTCCTGGTATAGAAATTCATCCGCTTAAAATTTTGGGCGAAATTAAGCAATTAAGCGGATCGATCGTGTCAATCGTGCCCTTCCTGCTTCACCAGTTTGTTATAAATGCCAAAAAGCAGGAACGGCGCGGCCCACTGGCCGATAAAAAGGCTCGTATGTTTCCGTCCCATGCATTGCAGCGCCAGCGACGCCGTCATGGCGCCTATGGACGCCCACAGGAAAAGGTCTGAAGGCAGCTTCGCGGTTTGCTCCTCGATGGCTTCCGCTACAGGGCCTTCACCATGTTCATCTGTCAGGATGTTGTTTTTCTTTGCCATAAAAAAACGTTTTAATCGTTTTTATCGATACTGTATTCGTTATTTTCCTCGTCTTCGCTGCCGGTCTCTTCCTGCGCGTCGTCCGCTTCGCTGCCGGGCACATCCAGCTCCCCGCCCTCGTTGAGCGGCTCGCCTTCGTCGTCCGTCATGTCCACTTCGGCTTTATGCATGCGTTTTTCCTCGATATCCGCGGGATCGCGGGTGGCGGCGTTTTCCAGCGCCCGGCGCTCTTCTTCCGTAACATTGCTTTCACCCTGCACCAGCTGTTCCTGGTCGCCCAGCACGCCCTTGCCTTCTTCGTCGTCCGAAGAAGCGGTGGTGTCGGCCAGCTCGCCCAGCGGAGCGGGTTTAATATTCTCCTGCCCCGGGATGTCGTGCATCTCCGGGAGGTCCATATTGGCCGGAGTGCTTTCCGTGCTGTTCTTGGGGTGTTTGTTATCCGTAAGGTCGTTTCCCTTTGCCATGATGTTCGGTTTTTTATGTAATGAAAGAAGCGAAAGAACCATGCCATGCCCAACAGCCGGAAAAACAGGGGCGGAATTGTAGAAAATTTACCCAACGGCGGCAACAATTCAACCCCTCCACCCGACGGTTCAACGGAAAATCCATGGCCCGGGCGGCGCTTCCCCGCAATTTTGCCCTAAACGCCACCATATGAGATACATCGCCATTATCGTCATCATGAGCGCGGTCTTCATCCGGCCGCTGTTCGCCGGCGCGCCGGCGGGGGAATTCAGGCTGGTAAAGCAGTCCGGCGGCATATTCCTTTACGAGCGCTGGATAGCGGCCGCCAGCCACGAAAAGGTACGCGAGATCAAAGCAGTGTTCCTCGTCAGGGCCAGCAGGGCCGGTATTGTCAGCCTGCTGAAAGACCCGGTGAAAGGCCGCGAATGGAACGTGAACGCGAAAGAGTACCGCGTGCTGCCGCTGCCGGAAGGCGACCGCTGGATCAGCTATATACAGTACGATATTCCCTGGCCTTTCGACAACCAGGACTGCTGTCTCTTTTTTCAACGCACGGATTCCGGGGTAACGTTCCAAAGCGTGCGCCACAGCGCTTTTCCCGAGAAAGACGGCATTATGCGGCTCACCGGCACCAAAGGGAAATGGGTGCTGGAGAACATGCATTCCGGAAATGTGAAGGTCACTTATTTTATCACCACCGACCGCAGCCGGAAGATCCCGCGCTGGGTGTCAGACCCTATCGTGCATAACAATCTCGTTCAAACCATGACAAAATTCAAAACACTCGCCGAACAATGAAATACACCCTCATCACCGGCGCCAGCGCGGGGCTGGGCCGGGAATTCGCCATACAATGCGCCCGCATGGGAATGCATATCGTGCTCATCGCGCTGCCGGGCGGCAATACCGCCTCGCTCGCGGCGCAGCTGATGGAAACGTATCACGTGGACGTACGCGTGTTCGAATTCGACCTCACCGATTTCGATGCGCTGGAAACACGCATCAGCGACATCATCCGGCGATACCCGGTCGACTTCCTGATCAACAACGCGGGTATCGGCGGCACGGAAGCCATTACCAAAGCGCCGCTCGAAAAAATAGACCGCATCATCCAGCTGAACGTGCGCGGCACGGCGCTCGTCACCCGGCTGCTGATACCGCATATGCTGCAGCACGACAAAAGTTTTATCATGAACATCTCCAGCATGGCCGCTTTCACGCCCATCGCGTACAAAACGGTGTACCCCGCTTCCAAATCCTTTATTTCCGTATTTTCACTCGGGTTGAAGGAAGAGCTGGCGGGCACCGGCATTTCGGTGAGCGTCGTATATCCGGGCCCGATACTGACCAATTCCGGCACCGCCCGCAGGATCATCGGCCAGGGGATGAAAGGCAAAATGGGGCTGCTGCCCACGCACGACATCGCGCAAAGGGCTATCCGGAAAACGCTGGCGGGGCGACCCGTCATCATTCCCGGCGTCATGAACAGGGTCAGTCATTTTCTCATGCAGCTGCTGCCCGCCGGTTTCAAGCTGAAGCTGGTATCGCGGGAAGTAAAAAAAGAAATCAGTTATTCGATATGACCAAAGTGCTGATAACTGGCGCCAACGGCTTCATCGGCTCCAATCTCACCCGGGACATGTACCGCCTCGGCTACGAAGTAAAGATCATGGTGCGCCCCACGGCAGACCTGAAGGCCATCGCGGACATTCCCTGCGAGATCTTCACCGGCCGGCTGGACGATGCGGAGCAGGTGATGCGGGCCGTGGAAGGCTGTAAAGTGGTGGTACACGCGGGCTGTATTACAGACCAGTGGGGCGTTTCGTTCGACGAATACGAAAAAGTCAACTTCACCGGCACGCAGCATATCGTACGGGCCTGCCTGCATCATAAAGCGGAGAAACTTATTTATGTAAGCACCGCCAATACCATTGGCCCCGGAACCCGCCGGCAGCCCGGCACCGAGCTGAACGGCTTTTCGTTGTTCAACGCCGGCTCCGGTTACATCAACAGCAAATACCTCGCGCAGCAATACGTGCTGGAGCAGGTGGAACGCGCCGCGCTGCCCGCCGTGGTGGTGAATCCCACTTTTATGATCGGGCCGAACGACGTAAAGCCCAGCTCGGGCAAGCTGCTGCTGTACGGCGTGGGCAAACGCATATTGTTTTACCCGCCGGGCGGGAAAAATTTCGTGCATATCCAGGACGTTTGCCGCGGTATCATCAGCGCCATCGGCAAAGGAAAAACGGGCGACTGTTACCTGCTGGCCGGGCAAAACCTGAGCTACCGCCAATTTTTCCGGATGGTGGACGATGCGCAGCGCCGCAGGACCTTATTGATAAGGATACCGCCGCTGGCGCTGAAGATCGCCGGCATGGCCGGTTCCGCGCTGGCGAAACTCACCGGGCGCTCTCCCCGGCTCAACTATACTTCCGCTTACCTGCTCTGCCTGCAAAACTATTACACGGGCCGCAAGTCGGAACGGGAGCTGCAATTGCGGTACATTCCCGTGGAAACCGCCGTGCGCGAAGCCTTCAGCTGGTTCAGGGAAAATGCATATTTTTAATCAAGCGAATCACCGACATGGATTTTCAGCAGCACG
>CBINIO010000219.1:0-6937 GCA_966250725.1 uncultured Chitinophaga sp. | reverse complement strand
TCTTTGAGGTTGATGTTGAAACGCGGCTGGAATTGTTTGATGAGCGAATTTTCCAGCAGGAACGCGTCCTGTTCGGAATCCACGATGGTGAACTCGATGTGATGGATGGTTTCCACCAGCTTCCGCGTTTTGTAATTGTCGTGGTTCTTTACAAAATAGGAGCTGACCCTCTTGCGCAGGCTTTTGGCCTTGCCGATGTAAAGCAGCTCGCCCTCCGGGCCGAAATATTTGTAGATACCGGCGTCAACGGGCAGTGTATGCGCTATCTGTTGAAATTCTGCGGCTGTCATGTATGGTTCGTTGTCGGGTGAAACCAGGCCTGCACTTCGAGGTTTTCCGGTTTCAGGAAAATGATCTGCTGGAAAGTGCTCACGCGCAGCTGCCTGTTGCGTTCGTACAGCACTTCCTGCCGGTATTCGTACACGGGATTTTTGGTGTACGACGATACCTGCGCGGTTTTGACGCGGCCTTTGCTGTCCACGTCGAGTATCAGCTGCGCGGGCCAGGTTTGTTTTCCCTTGGTGTGATAAATAAAAGTAGTGTCGCCATGGAACTGGTCGGCGATGGTGTCGATGTTGTAGGCGTCGGCGAGGGAAGGTTTATTCACATCGGCGTCTATCAGCGGTTGAAAAAGCGCCTCCAGCGCCGCGCTGTCCTTCACTTGCAGCGAATCCGCCTGCCCGTTCACCCGCACCACTTTTGTGACGCTGACCTGCTGCGCTGTTATCCGCGCGATCTCTTGCCGGTAATAACTGCCGGGTGTGCGGTAACTGGCGTCTTGCTGGCGGGGGACCGGTTTACCGGGCTGAAGGCCGCAACCGGCGGATAAAAACGTGCAAAGGAAAAAGATCCGGGCTAAAGGTCTCATACCCGCAAATTTAAAGGGATCGGAGGGAAAATGGCGGTAAAAAATAATGCGCCGTGAAAACGGCGCATCTGATGCATGAGCAAATCTGTCGAGAGCACTAAAAAGCTGATATTTTAGATCTTATTTTTTGACAGCGATGCGGCTTAAAAACACCGGGGCTGTCATGGATGAATAATCGTATTGATAAAGACCTTCCACGGCGCTTACCAGCAGCCGCTTGTCAGCCGGGACGGAGATCACGTCGTAAGCGTTCAGGCCGGTCTGCAGGCTGGCAAGCGTGATGTTCATGGCGCCCGGCGCGTTCAGGAAACGCAGGCCGTAACTGCCTTCGCAGATGAACAGCCTGCCGTTGTCGACCGCGAGGCCGTGCGGGTTGCTCATCGGGTAAACGGCGAGCTTTACGGGAAGGGCCGGGTTTTTCACATCATATACCTGCAGCTCGTTGAGCGTGCCCTGGCAGGCGGTGCCGGTGCGCACGGTCACATAGGCCGTGGTGCCTTCCACCACCACCGGGTCGCAGGCTTTTACATGCGATACGGCCGAGCGGCGGGCGGGCCGGTCGGGATCGGAAAGGTCATAGATGTACATCGCGTTGTTGCTGCCGATATACAGGTAGTCCTGGTAGGGGAAGATGGTTTCGATACCGCTGCCGATCTCGATCGGTTCCGGCGCTTTAACGGGGGCGGAGGGGTTGGTGATGTTAAAGCTGGTGAGCGAATGCAGATCAACGGTGTACAGCCGGTCTTTGGCGATGGCGAATCTCGCCATGGAGCCGCCTTTCCCCGCAGAACCGCTGCTGGAGGATTTAAAGCTCGATGAATTGAAGGTCAGCACCTGGTTGTCGTACATCACGAATTCTTCGCGCCGCGGGTTGGAGCAATGCGTGATATACGTCGTGTCGCGCTCTTCATAACCGATCAGCAGCGAATCGCCCTGTGGGATGCCCATCCATCTGCCACGGGTGTCCACCGAATAGCCGAGCGCGTTTTCGAAGCGTTTCACAAATCGTACGTTGCTCATATCGCTGATGTCGAACAGCATGAGGTCGCGGTAATTGTCCGCATACAGGATGTTGCCCTGCACGGCCATGTCCACGTTTCCCATCACGTTTATAAAAGCGATGTTGCGCGGCGCTTTCGGGTCGCTGTTGTCGATGATGTGGATACCTTTGGAAGGCTCGCTTACGAGGATGTATTTCCCTTTCACATAGATCTTGCCGGTCTGTTCGATCTCGCGGCCGGGAAGCGTCAGCTCGGAAGCCGCGCGTACTTCGCTCATACTCTTGTAAAGCGGGAGGTAAATTTTCGTTTTGGTGATATTCTGGCAATTCTCTTTCACACAACCGCTCAGTGCCAGCAGCGTAATCACAACGACGGGGATGGATATTAGATATTGGCGCATAGGGAGCATGGATTTGAAGGTAAAACGGGAGGGAAATCGAAAAAGTTACAGCGGGGCCGAAATAAGGCAAAAAAGAAGCCGGCGCTGGGGAGCGCCGGCCTGGTATGTTTGATAAAATGTTGTGTTGCAGTGTTTATGCGAGCACGTTACCCGTCATTTCGGGCGGTATGGGCAGGCCCATGAAGTGCAGGATGGTCGGCGCGAGGTCGCCCAGCTTGCCGTTTTTGATCGGCCCTTTGAAATCGTGGCTGATGATAAAGAAGGGTACGGGATTCAGTGTATGCGCCGTGTTGGGCGTACCGTCCTCGTTGATCATATAATCGGCGTTGCCATGGTCCGCCGTGAGGAAGATCACGTAATCGTTCAGCAGCGCGGTGGTCACTACGCGGGCCACGCAGGCGTCCACGGTTTCCACGGCCTTGATGGCGGCGGGCCATACGCCGGTATGGCCTACCATGTCCGCGTTCGCAAAGTTCAGCACGATGAAGTCGGCGGTTCTTTGCTCCAGCTCGGGCACGATGAGGTCGGCCAGCTCGGGCGCGCTCATCTCGGGTTTCAGATCGTAGGTGGCTACCTTTGGAGAAGGCGCCAGCAGCCTTCTTTCGCCGGTGAACGGCGTTTCGCGGCCGCCGGAGAAGAAGAACGACACATGCGGGTATTTTTCGGTCTCCGCGATGCGGATCTGCGTTTTGCCGTGTTTTTCAAGCACTTCGCCAAGCGTCATCGAGAGGTTGTCGTTCTCGAAAATGACGTGCACGCCGCGGAACGATTTGTCGTATTCCGTCATGGTGGTATAGTTCAGCGCCAGCGGCTGCATGCCGAAAGCGGGGAACGCTTCCTGCGTAAGCACTTCGGTGATCTCGCGGCAGCGGTCGGTGCGGAAGTTGAAGCAAAGCACCGCGTCGCCTTCCCGGATGGTGGCGATGGGCTGCTGCGCCTCGTCGGTAACGATGATGGGCTTGATGAATTCGTCGGTGATGCCTTCGGCGTAGGACGCTTTAACGGCCGTAAGGATGTCGCGGGTGGGCGCGCCCTGGCCGAGCACTATGGCGTCGTAGGCGAGCTTTACCCTTTCCCAGCGTTTATCCCTGTCCATGGCGTAATACCGTCCCGTGGCGCTGGCGATGCGGCCGGTGGTTTGCGCCAGGTGCGCCTGCAGGTCTTCGAGATAACCGAGCCCGCTTTTGGGATCGGTGTCGCGCCCGTCGGTAAAGGCGTGTATGAACACCTTCTTCAGCCCGCGCGCATGCGCGATGGTGGTAAGGGCTTTGAGGTGGCTGATATGCGAATGCACCCCGCCGTCGCTCACCAGGCCGATGAGGTGCAGGGCTTTGTCGTTGCTGAGGGCGTAATCCATGGAAGACCGGAGCACGGGGTTGGCGGCCAGCTCCCCGCTGCGTATGGCGACGTTGATGCGCTGCAGCTCCTGGTAAACGATCCTGCCCGCCCCGATGTTGAGGTGGCCCACTTCGGAGTTGCCCATCTGGCCTTCGGGCAAACCTACGTCTTCGCCGCAGGTAATGAGCGAACTATGGGGATATTGCTCGTACAGGCTGTCTACAAAAGGAGTATTTGCGTGCTGGACGGCGTCTGCGGCCGGTACTTTGCCCTCGCCCCAGCCATCCATGATGATCAGGATCGCTCTTTTAGTTTCCATACATTAAAATCCGTTGTTGAATCGGGTCGTGAAATTAATAATAACATCCCTTTCCGCTTTAAAATTTTTAGGAACGGCTTACATGTGAGGGTCTTTTTATATAGTATTCATTTCTAATGCGGAACAACGCAGTACATAGCACAATAATGGGATATTGGTTGAACATCAACAATTTGGCATAGTTTTGGCTCCCTCTGCGGTTGATAAAAGTATACATCGAACCAAAAAACGGATATGAAAAAGTTAATCTTTGTGCTGGGGGTATTGTTGGCGGGCGGAATGTTCACAGCCTTTACCCTGATGGCCGGTCCCTTCGAGGACGTGGTGGCTGCTATCAAGAAAGGCGATGCGGCCGCTCTGGGCAAACACCTGGATAACACAATAGAGATCAACATCGCCGGCAAGAACAACTCCTACAGCAAGGCACAGGCGGAGATCATCCTTAAGGACTTCTTTGCCAAAAACACCGTGAAATCCTTTGAGATCATTCACAAAGGGGAAGGCAACGGCTCTTATTTCGGTATCGGCAACCTCGTTACGGCCAATGGCCCGTACAGGCTGTCATTTTTCCTTCAGAAAAAAGGGAATTCGCTGGTATTGAACGAATTACGATTTGAGTCCAAATAAGGAACAATAGCTTGAGAAAAAGAATTGATGGCTGCTCCGTGTTTCGCGGGGCAGCCTTTTGTTTGTAACTTGCCTTCAATTTTGGAAGGATATGTTACAGAAAGAAGCATTGGAACAATTTATCGGCAGCGCGCTCGCTGAAGACATCGGCGGCGGCGACCATACCACCCTGGCCTCCATTCCCGCCGGCGTACGCGGCACGGCGCAGCTGAAGATCAAGGAGAACGGCGTGCTGGCCGGCATGGAAGTGGCCGAAGCCATTTTTTTTCACCTCGACCCGCAGACCAAATTCAAAGCCCTCAAAAAGGACGGCGACAATATGGAAAACGGCGAGCGGGCCTTTGAGGTGGAATCCTCCGTGCGCACCCTGCTGATGGCCGAAAGGCTGGTGCTTAACTGCATGCAGCGCATGAGCGGCATCGCCACGCTTACCCGCCGGTATACGGACAAGCTCAAAGGGTACCACACCAAAGTGCTGGACACCCGCAAAACCACCCCCAACTTCCGCATGCTCGAAAAAGAGGCCGTACGGATCGGCGGGGGCGTGAACCACCGCATCGGGCTGTACGACATGATCATGCTGAAGGACAACCACATCGATTTCAGCGGCGGCATCACCCCGGCGGTGAACAACGTGGTGGCGTATCTCGCACAAAACGACCTCAACCTGAAAATAGAAGTGGAAGCGCGCAACTTGGCCGATGTGCGGGAAATACTTGCCGTGGGCAAGGTGCACCGCATCATGCTGGACAATTTTACGCCGGAGCAGATACCCGCCGCGCTGGAGCTGATCGGGGGGAAATGCGAAACCGAAGCCTCCGGCGGCATCACCTTGAACAATGTGGAAGCCTATGCCAGGACCGGCGTCGATTTTGTGTCCGTCGGCGCCATCATTCATCACGCCGTAAGTCTCGACCTGAGCCTGAAAGCGGTGATCCATTCCCACCAATAAAAACATTCCTTGAGGAAGATACTGATCATCATCAACCGCAAAGCCGGCACCGACCGGGAAAAACAGATGGATGCGGCCATCCTGCGGCAGCTGCCGGCGGACCGCTTTTCCGTGGAAACAGCTTATCTCCAGTACCTCGGCCACGGCGCCGATCTTGCGCGCGAAGCCGTGCAGCGCGGCGTGCACACGGTAGTGGCCGTGGGCGGCGACGGTTCCATCAACGAAATAGCGCAGGGCCTCGTGGGCAGCAACACCGCGCTGGCGATCGTACCGCTGGGCAGCGGCAACGGGCTGGCGCGCGCGCTGAAGATCCCGCTGGATGTGGACCGGGCTTTGCAGATCGTGGCCGCCGACCGGAAAATGGCGATGGACGCGGGTTATGCAAACGAGCACCTGTTCCTCAGCAATGCCGGCGTAGGCTTTGACGCGCTGATCGCCGACCGCTTCAGGCATTCCAAAAAAAGAGGGCTGATCAATTATGCGCGGCTGGTGATCGGCGGTTTTTCCTCCTACGAGCCGGCGCAATATTCCATCAGAACGGACGGGAACGAAACGCAGGAAAAAGCGTTCCTGATGACGGTCGCCAACGGCAACCAGTTCGGCTACGAGTTCAAGCTGGCGCCAAAGGCCAGCGTGTTCGACGGCCTGCTGGACGTGTGCCTGATGCCGCCCGTGAGGTTCCTCCACCTGCTGCCCATCTGCCTGCATTCGCTGAGCGGCACCATCGACCGCAGCAGTTTTATGAAACATTTTACAGGAAAAGAGATCACCGTAAGCAGCCCCCGCCTCGACTGCCTGCAGGTAGACGGCGACGCGGTGCCGCTGAACGGCAAAACGGTGTATTTTCGTATCGTTCCCGGGGCGCTGCAGGTCGTCGTTCCGCAGGACAAATAAAAATTCGGTTATGAGCAAAAAAAGAAATTCGGCCAACGGCATCGTGTACTCCACCGATCCCGGTTACCAATACCAGCACGAAGAGCAGCAGGAGCAGGAAACCCTTCCGCCCGCGCAGCAGAAGCTGAAAGTAAAGCTGGACACCAAACAGCGCGCCGGTAAAACCGTGACCGTCGTGGACGGTTTTATCGGGAAAGAAGCCGACCTCGAAAAGCTCGGCAAGGAGCTGAAAACAAAATGCGGCACCGGCGGCAGCGTGAAGGACTGGCGGATACTGATCCAGGGAGATTACCGCGAAAAGGTGCTGAAATGGTTGCAGGACTGGGGTTACAAGGCTTCCTTAGTTTGCGTTTTCCGCGCATTACAGGCGAGGGCGCGTTAACGTTTTTCTTAAATTTATAAAACGCCCCCAAAAGCATCTGGCTTTTGGGGGCGTTCCGTTATATGTGTGCCGCCAGCCTCCCGCGTACGTATCATCAACCGGCGTTCATCGGTTTCATCGCTCCTTAGTTGTTAACTTAAGCGCACACTGCGAACC
>CBINIO010000218.1:0-6949 GCA_966250725.1 uncultured Chitinophaga sp. | reverse complement strand
ACAACCCGCTGTCCGCGCTCAACCCGGCGGACATCGAGTCCATCGAGATACTCAAAGATGCGTATGCTACCGCCATCTACGGCTCCAGGGCCTCCGCGGGCGTAATTCTCGTGACCACCAAAAGAGGTAAAAAAGGCGCGGAATCCTTCAATGTGCGGATGATCGCGGGCACGGTGCAGCCCATCGGCAAATACAAGCTGCTGAACGGCCCGCAGTACAATGAAGTGTATAACAAATACTACCGCGAGCTGGGGCAGAACTATACGTTCGACGGGCAAAGCAATACGGACTGGGTGGACGAGGTCACACGCACGGCCGTATCGCAGCAGGTGGACGCATCGCTGTCCGCCGGCGGCGAGAAAGCACAGTATTATATCAGCGGCTCCTACACCAGCCAGCCTTCCTATGTGATCAATAACGATTACAAACGGTACAGCGGCCGTGTGAACCTCAATTACCGGCCCTCGAAGATCTTCCTGGCGGGGATCAGCATGTCCATGAGCTATGTGGACAATTCCTCCATGAACGCCATGCAGATCTACCGCGCGGCTTTGCAGAAAGCGCCCAACCTGCCGGTGTTCAATGCGGACGGCAGTTATAACTACGGGAGAGGCGCCAATCCTTTCGGCAGCCTGGACGTGAACCCGGTTGCCGATGCGCGGCTCAATACCAACCGCCTGCGAACGTCTGAAGGTCTCGGCAATATCTTCCTCGAGCTGAAACCTTTGCAGTGGCTGACGCTCCGTTCGGAATTCGGCACGCAGCTCAGCAACGGCGACGCCTATACGCGAAGGGTAAAACGGCCGAGCGGCTATGGGGACGACGCCATCAGCTCCGTTTCGCAAAACAGGAAGATCGTCGTGAACAATACGGTCAGCACGCTGAAGACCACCGGCGATCATTACATCAACGCGGTGGCGGGCCAGAGCTTCGAGCATTCCACGGAATCCATCATGTCGCTCGGCGGGTACGGCTTTTTTAACGATGCGATCAAAAGCATTGCCGCAGCCAGCAACAAATATGTAAAGGCCGCGCTTACGCAGGAATGGGCGCTTAGCTCGTTTTTCGGAAGGCTCAATTACGAATACCGGAACAGGTACCTGGCCGGCGTCACTTACCGGCTGGACGGTTCGTCGCGCTTTTCGCGGAACCGCCGGTACGTGGGCTTCCCGTCTTTCTCCGCCGGGTGGCGCCTTTCGGAAGAACCGTTCCTGAAGGGGAAAAAATGGCTGGATGATCTGAAGCTGCGCGGCAGCATCGGTTTCACGGGCAACAACAACTCCACTTCCTATTACGGGAGCCAGGGGCAGTACCAGCTGAACGACGACAACCTCAGCTATGCGGGAACGCCCATCCTGCAAACCCTCCAGCCGGACAATCCCAACCTGAAATGGGAGCGCACCCGCTCCATCGACGTCGGCGTGGACGCTACGCTGTGGAACAACCGCATCGACGTCACCCTGGATTATTACCACCGCCGCATCAGGGACATGATCCTCTCCTCCGCCATTCCGCTTTACCAGGGTTGGGTGTCGCAGCCGCAGAACATCGGGGATATGATGAACGCGGGCCTGGAGCTGACCGTAAAGGCCGGTATCATCCAGCGCAAGGACCTCGCCTGGTCCGTCAACTTCAACATCTCCCGCAACACCAACAAGATACTCCGCCTCAACTTCAGCGGGAAGGAAGTGGGCCTCGCCAACGACGCCTGGAAATTCATGAAAGCAGGCGAGCCCGCGGCGCAGTTCTACCTGTATGACTGGCGCGGGGTAGATCCCATGTCCGGCAACCCGCAATGGAGCGATAACAAAGGCGGCGTCAGCTTTACGCCGCCCGCATCGCTGTTTGCCGTAGTGGACGACGTCAACGATTTCAGGCGGGCTTACGGCAGCAGCCTGCCCGACTTTTACGGCGGCATGGGGCATACGCTCAGCTGGCGCAACTGGGAGCTGGACGCGTTCTTCTCCTTCTCGGCCGGCAACAAGATGATCAACGGCTCCCGGGCCTCGCTGCTCACATATGTAACGGAAGACGCTTTTAATCTCGGCACGGAAATTCTCAACTACTGGCTCGTGCCGGGTCATGAAACGGACATCCCGAAGCTGGTGAACACTTCCGTGACCACTTCGCCCGGCAGCGCCGCGGGCCTGCGGGACTACACGACCAGCAGGACGAACAGCCGCTTCCTGGAAGACGCTTCGTACGTCCGCCTGCGCACCCTGCGCCTGGTGTATACGATCCGACCGGAGAAGCTGAAGCTCCTGCGCTCGCTGCAATTGTTCGCCGCCGGCTCCAACCTGTTCACGCTCACCGGCTATTCCGGCCTGGACCCGGAAGTCAGCGCCTTCGGATCTTCCGCGCTGCAGTCGGGGTACGACGAGCTGACGATGCCGCAAATCAAAACGTATCAATTCGGAATCAACCTGGGATTATGAGAAAGTTGTTTTTTATATCGGTGATCTGTTTTATCGGTTGTAACCGGCAGCTGGACCTTGCGCCTGAAAATACGCTGACGGACCGGGAGGTATTCAAAACAGAAGCCGGCGCCGACCAGGCGCTGGCAGAAATTTACTTCAACCTGCTCGATGCGGTGACCGGCAATATCGCGTACGTCTACGGCGATTTTACGACGGATAACCTCCTCCACAGCACCTATTACGATATATACGCCAACGGTGAGAGTACGCCGGACGATGCGGTGGTCGCGGATCTGTGGACGGCCTATTTTAAATCCATTAATCTTGCCAACAACGCGATCGCCAACATCCCGGCGTACGCTGCGTACCCGAAGGAAATACAGGACCCGCTGGTGGCGGAAGCGCGTTTTATCCGCGCCTACGCTTACCTCGACCTGCTGAAGTTTTTCGGCGACGGCGCGCTGAGCGGGCAGATGGAAGGAAGAGGATTGCCTTTGCAGCTCACGCCGTTCAAAGGGTACAATACGGGCGAAGTGATCGCCCGTTCCACCAACGCCGCCGTATATGCGCAGATCGTCAAGGACCTGGAGGAAAGCATTCCTTTTCTCAAAGACAACCAGTCCAGCGACCTCCGCACACGCTCCCGCGCCACCAAAGGAAGCGCCCGTGCCCTGCTGGCGAGGACCTACCTCTACATGGGCCGGATGGGAGACGCGGCCACCGCGGCAAGGGAAGTGCTGGCAAAAGTACCGGCTATCTACGAGCTGACACCGGCGCTCACCGCTCTTTTTCCCGCCAACCCCGCAGGCGCCGCGCAAACGCTCACAAAGGAGTACGTGCTGGCCTTCCCCGTCAGCCACATGACCAGCTCCTCCACCAACATGAATAACAACCTCGGCAACGGGTATTATTTCAAAAGATCGTTCTGGATCAACAGCAGCTTTACCCAGTCTTTCGAAGCGGGCGACAAGCGCGTGAGCGAGCTGATGTTCAAAGGCGACCAGGTGTATAACCCGGACCATTTCAACGAGCTGACCACCTTCAAGTTCAACAACCCGAACGGCCGGGACAATGTGCCGGTGATCCGGCTGGCCGAGGTAATGCTCACGGCGGCGGAAGCCATCGCGGAAACGGAAGGCGTAACACAGGAGGCGGTGAAGTGGCTGAACGATGTGCGCAGCCGCTCGCTGCCGGGCGCAACGCCGTACACCATTGCAGACTTTGCCAATCCGCAGGCCTTGGTGGATGCGGTGCTGCGGCAACGCAGGTGGGAGCTTGCCTTCGAAGGGCATTACCGGTACGACCTGATACGCACCGGCCGCCCGTTGCGGTCGCCGGACCTGGAAGAGAACCGGAAAGTGCTGCCGGTGCCGCAATCGGAAATAGATATTTCAAACAGGCTGATCCAGCAGAACACAGGCTATCAAAATTAAAAACCACATTATATGTACGCAATCAGAAGAATTGTAAAATTGGCGGCAGCAGCGATTTTCACGTTTTGTTGTTCGGTAACCTATGCGCAGCGGTCCGTGCAGTTTGAGGACATCAGTTTTGACGCCGCCATGGCGAAAGCCCGGTCAACCGGGAAGCTGGTATTCGTGGATGTAAGGGGCATGAATATTATGCCGGTGACAAAAGAAGTGGAATCAAAAGTATTCACGCAGGATTCCGTAGCGGATTTTTTTAACAAAAACTGCATCAACATCCGCGTGAACATGAATTCGGCAGAAGGAAAAAAATTCGCTCCGCATCTCGCCATGCTCATGTATCCCGTGTATGTGTTCTTTGACAAGGATACCACCCAGATCGATTTTGTAGGCGCCGGCCTCGTGGTAAAAGACCACTCCGTGCTGATGGGCAAGGCGCGGAAAGCATTGGCGGAAGCGGAAATGCGCTCCCACAATACCCGCTCCATCACGTTTGCGAAGGGCTCCTGGAAGGAAGTGCTGGCAAAAGCGAAGAAAGAGAACAAGCTCATCTTTCTCGATGCCTACACTACCTGGTGCCGCCCCTGCATGATGATGGCGAAGAACGTATTCACGCTGAACGAAGTGGCGGATTATTATAACGAGCATTTCATCAACGTGTCGATGGACATGGAGAAAGGCGACGGTCCCGCGCTGGTGAAGAAATACAAGATCAGGGCCTACCCGGATTTCCTGTATATCGACGGCAATGGAAAGATCGTTCACCGCAACGGCGGCTATAAGGAAGCGCCGGAATTTATCGCGGTGGGCAAACAAGCACAGCAAAACAAAAAATAACATGAAAGCATACACGATCGTACTTTGCCTGTTGCTGGCGGCCGGCTTCCCGGCAAAAAGCCAGATAACGTTCAAAGACAGCAGCTGGACCTGGAAAGCCATGCTGGCCGAGGCAAAGCAGCAGAACAAGCTCATCTTCATGGATGCCTACGCCGTTTGGTGCGGCCCCTGCAAATGGATGACAAAGAACATCTTCAGCGTGCCGGAAGTAGGGCAGCTGTTCAACCGCAATTTTATCAATGCCTATATCGATATGGAAAAAGGCGAAGGCGTTGCGCTGCGCAAGCAATACAACGTGCGCGCTTATCCTACCTACCTATTCATTAACGGGGACGGTGAAGTGGTGCATAAGGTAGTCGGGCAGACCGATACGGCGAGCTTCATCCAGCACGGCCTGGATGCGATGAGCCCGAAGCGCAGCCTGCTTTATCTCAGCCGGCATGCCGCTGAAAATACGCCCGCTTACCTCAAGGCGCTGCAAAATGCGTATGAATTGCAGGAAGCCGGTAAAGTAGCGTTGGCTTACCTGGAAAAACAGCCCGCTTCCACCTGGATAGAGGCCGCTAACTGGGAAGTGCTGAAAGAGTATGTGAAAGACGCTTCTTCAGAGCCGTTCCTCTACCTTACCGCGCACGCCGCGGAATTTGGCAAACGCTACGGGCAGGAAGACGTGGACCGGAAGATCTACAGCACTTTCCTTTCATGGCCGCTGCAGTATATCAGCTATCCGGGGAAAGGGAAGGCGGTACTGGACGAACAGGGATTCAACGGCTTCCTGGACAAGGTAGAGCACACCAGCTATGCAAAAAAGGACGAGATAAAAGCGAAAGCAAAGCTGACGGTGCTGTATTCCCTGCGTGACTGGAATAAATATACGGACGTGGTGAACCATATGCTGAAGGCGAAGCTCATCCCGATGAACGCAAAAGGGGGCGACTGGCTGTATGGTTATGCTCAAAGCATCCACCGCTTTGGAGGGGATAACAAAAAAGCGCTGAAAGAAGCGACGGCCTGGGCCAGGTTGCTGACCAGGGACATCCCGGGATTAAATGCGAACCAGAAAGTGATCTATCTCGATCTCTACGCCAACCTGCTGGAGCAAAAGGGGGACCATGACCTGGCCGCGGATATCCGCAAAAGCATGGACAAGGAAAAGCTGGAAGCCGCCAAATCAGGCATGCCGTTTCAAATGCTCAAACCGGCTCCACCTGCTAAATAAACGATTGTTATCCTTCTATGAAAACGACAGGGCTGCCCATGTTTCCATACGGGCAGCCCTTTATGTTTGAAAAATCCCTTACTTGAATTTCGACTTCAACGCCTGCAGCTTCGCCTGGAAATCATTCAGCGGCGCTTCTTTGGAAGGTTTGTTCTCCCTGCGTTCCCTGCGCTGACCGCCGCCGCCCGCAGCCGGCTCGTTGTCTTTCATGGACAGGGAAATGCGTTTGCGCGCGATATCCACTTCCAGCACGGTCACCGTTACTTTCTGGTTCAGTTTCACGGCTTCGTTGGGGTTGGAAACGAACTTGTTGGAAAGATGGGAGATATGCACCAGCCCGTCCTGCTTCACGCCGATGTCCACGAACGCGCCGAATGCGGTGATGTTGGTCACCACGCCGGGCAGCGTCATGCCGGGGTGAACGTCTTCCATCGTTTTGATGCCTTCGGCGTATTCGAAGATGGCGATCTCGTCGCGGGGGTCGCGGCTGGGTTTCGCCAGTTCCTTGAGGATGTCTTCCAGCGTGAGCTGGCCTACTTCTTCGCTGATGTATTCTTTGATGTTCACCTGTTTGCGGAGGTCGTCGCGGCCGATCAGCTCCGATACGGTGCAATGCTGCTTCGCCGCGATGGATTCCACGATGGGATAACGTTCGGGGTGAACGGCGGAATTGTCCAGCGGGTTGTCGCCGTTCTCGATGCGGAGGAAGCCCGCGCACTGTTCGAAGGCTTTGTCGCCGAGACGCGTTACTTTTTTCAGCTCCTGCCGGGTTTTGAACGCGCCGTTTTCCCTGCGGTATTTCACGATGTTTTCCGCCAGCGAGGGGCCGAGGCCGGAAACGTACGCCAGCAGGTGTTTTGAAGCGGTGTTGAGATTCACGCCCACATTGTTCACGCAGCTGACCACCACGCGGTCGAGGCTTTGTTTGAGATGGCTCTGGTTCACGTCGTGCTGGTATTGCCCCACGCCGATGGCTTTCGGGTCGATCTTCACCAGCTCGGCCAGCGGGTCTATCAGCCTGCGGCCGATGGATACGGAGCCGCGCACGG
>CBINIO010000217.1:0-6964 GCA_966250725.1 uncultured Chitinophaga sp. | reverse complement strand
GGTCACGTCTTCGTTGGGGAATTCCTCGCGCGCCACTTCCGACGCGGAGTATACGGACGCGCCGCTTTCGTTCACCATGAACACGTTCACCTTTTTACCAAAGTCGATCTTTTTGATGAAGTCTTCGGTTTCGCGGCCTGCGGTGCCATTGCCCACGGCGATCGCCTGGATGTCGTATTTGTTCACCCAGCTGCGCAGCAGGTGCTCGGCGTCCTGTGCCTTGTAATTTTTTTCGAGCGGGAATATCACGTCGTGCGCGAGCATGTTGCCCTGGTTGTCCAGCGCCACGGTTTTGCAGCCGGTGCGGTAACCTGGGTCCACGGCAATCACGGCCTTGGGGCCGAGCGGCGCGGCAAGCAGCAGCTGGCGCAGGTTTTCGGCGAACACTTCAATGGCTTCGCTGTCCGCTTTTTCTTTGGCTGCGGCGCGGCTTTCGTTTTCGAGCGAAGGGCGCAGCAGGCGCTTGTACGCATCGGCGGCGGCCTTTTCAACCTGCTGGCTGGCGGGGCCGCTGCCGGTCACGAATTGTTTGTATATGATGTTTTGCGCTTCTTCTTCTTCGGGTGAAATGTTGCCGAATAAAATGCCTTCCGCCTCGGCGCGCAAAATGGCGAGCACGCGGTGGGAGGGAATGGAATGCAGCTCTTCGGAGAAATCGAAATAATCCTTGTATTTCACGCCTTCCGCTTCCTTGCCTTCGATGACCTTGGAGCTAAATTTGGCGGTATGGGTGAAAAGCTTGCGCAGCTTGTCGCGCAGCTCCGCGTTTTCGTTGATCCTTTCGGCGATGATGTCGCGCGCGCCTTTCAGCGCCTCGTCCGCGGACGCCACCTGCTCGTTGGTATAGGTTTTGGCCGTTTCGTCTATCTCTCCGGCTTCCTGCGCCATAAGCAGGTCCGCCAGCGGCTCCAGGCCTTTTTCGATGGCGGCCATGGCGCGGGTCTTGCGTTTCGGCTTATAAGGAAGGTACATATCCTCCAGCTCGGTGAGCACCCAGCTGGCTTCCAGTTTCGCCAGCAGCTCGTCCGTCATTTTGCCCTGCTCGGTGATGGTCTTGATGATGAATGCCCGGCGGTCGTCTACTTCCTGGTAGCGTTTGCCCAGGTCTTCCACCTTGCCGATCTGCACTTCGTCCAGACTGCCGGTCTGTTCCTTCCGGTAGCGGCTGATAAAGGGTACGGTGGAGCCTTCCGCCAGCAAGCTCATGGTATTCTCAGCCTGCTTCATCGAAATGTTCAGTTCGGCAGAAATGAGGGCCACGTGTTTCGGATTCATATTCGTTTCTTTTGTGATTTTGCTAAGGCCGCAAAGCTAATTAAATTGGCTATTCCGCCAAGAAAAAGAAATTAACAATAAACCGCCCCGTTTTTCCACCTTCGCGCATGTCCTGAATTTGCATTATTTTACCGTTTCTTAGCGTCAGCACCTTAATATTTAATGTTATGCAGCCGGAACAAGCCTTCACCAGATTATTGCAAATTATGGATGACCTGCGGGAAAAATGCCCCTGGGACAGGAAACAGACCATCCAGTCGCTGCGGCAGCTCACCATCGAGGAATTGTACGAGCTGGCGGACGCGATCACCGAAGAGGATTTTAAAGGGATAAAAGAGGAGCTGGGCGACCTGCTGCTGCATATCGTGTTTTACGCCAAAATAGGCGCGGAACAGCGGCAGTTCACCATCACGGAGGTGATCAACGGCGTGTGCGACAAGCTGGTGGCCCGCCATCCGCATATCTACGGTGATGTAAAGGTAGAAAATGAAGAGCAGGTAAAGCAGAACTGGGAAAAGCTGAAGCTGAAGGAAGGAAAGAAGTCCGTGCTCGGCGGCGTGCCCGCTTCGCTGCCCGCGCTCGTAAAAGCGATGCGCCTGCAGGAAAAGGCCAAACAGGTAGGCTTTGAATGGGAGAACCGGCAGCAGGTATGGGACAAGGTGGAAGAAGAAATGAGAGAGCTGAAGGAAGCGGTGGAATCGGGCGACGCGCAGGAAACGGAGGCCGAATTCGGCGACCTGCTGTTCTCGCTCGTGAACTACAGCCGGTTTTTGAAAACGGACGCGGAAAACGCGCTGGAACGCACCAATAAAAAATTCATCCGCCGCTTTCAGCGCATGGAGGAAATGGCCGCCGCGCAAGGCACGCGGCTGGACGAAATGAGCCTGGCCGAAATGGACGGTCTCTGGAACAAAATCAAGGAAGGCGAATAAACATATGCTCACGATCCGGGAAATAAGGTTCTTTATCCTGCGGAACGGCTACCTGCTGATCATAGCGGCCTGGCTGTTCACGTTCGCGTTCCTGTTCAACAACTACTGGAGCTATTATTCCTCCCCGCACGGTGTGCAACGCAGCCTCGAAGGCGATATCTCCTCCCGGCAGGAAGCTTTTGCGGAGCTGGCTGCGGATACGGCGCTGGTGAACAGCTTTTTCCGCGGGGATTTCGACCGGGAAACGGTGGAGGACATTGCAAAGAAAGATTTCTTCGTGTTCGCCTACGATTCGCTGGAATACGGCCACCGGCTGACGTTCTGGAGCACCAATACCGTGCAGCCGCCCGTGGAAGAAGGATTTTTTCCCGGCGTTACGTTCCGGCGGCTGGTGAACGGGTATTACGTGATCGTATGTTACCGGCCCGCTCCCGACAAATATCTCGTGGGGCTCATACCCGTCAGGAAAGAATTCGCCATCAGCAACGACTATCTCGGCAGCTCGTTTTACGGCCGCCCCGCCATCGGCCGGGAATACACCATCCAGAACCAGCCGCCCGGCCTGCCTATCGTAGACGTCAACAAGACCATTCTCTTCTACCTGCATTACGACCCGAACAAATCCGACGATTCGCCCAGTCTTGCCAGCGTATTGCTGCTGACCCTGGGCTGCATCTGCGTGTTCATATTCATCAACCTGTTCGCCACGCTGATGGCCAAAAAGCTCACGCCCGGCTGGGGATTCCTGTTCCTGCTGGTGGTGGTGGCCGGTTTCAGGTGGCTTACTTATATTTACCCGTTCCCGATAGATCTCAGCACGCTGAACCTTTTCAAACCCACCATTTACGCAAAGGACGATGTATTCCGCAGTCTTGGCGACCTTTCGCTGAACGTGCTGTTCACTTTCTGGCTGATCCTGTTTTTCCGGCAGCATGTGCGCACCATCCACCCGCCGGTGCTGCGTAAAAAATGGCAGGGCTGGCTCATTATCGGCGCGGCGGGGCTTGTGATGTTCATCGCCGGGCAGTTCCTGCTCGACCTGATCCGCAGCCTCGTGATCGACTCGAAAATTTCCTACGACGTCACCAACTTTTTCAGCCTGAACGAATACAGCGTGATCGGCAGCATGAGCCTCGGCTTTATCGCTATCAGCTTTTTGTTCTTCTCGCAGATCGTCAATTATCTGCTGAACCAGCTCACCGATTTCCAGTACCGCACCAAATATATTTCGCTGGCCGTGGTGGGCCTTGTCTGGCTGGCTTTCCGCTACAACCTGCCCGATTTCAGCGCCTCGGTGGTGCTCATGTTCTGGCTGCTGGGCTATGTGGTGATACTCGACCTGCTGGAGCTGCATTTTTCCGGCAACTCCGCCACGCTGCCATTCATCATGTGGATGCTCATGATGACCATCACCACTTCCGCCGTGCTCATTTATTACAACAACCAGAAAGAGCTCACCACCCGTCTCCGCGTAGCGCAAAACCTTTCCAAACAGCGCGACCCGTACATCGAGACCCTGCTCAACGACGTAGGGGAGCGGCTTACCAAGGACGCGTACGTGCGCCAGTATTTCCAAACCCCTTCCCGGAGCTATAAAAGAAAGCTGGAGACCACGCTGCGCGAAAAATATTTCTCGCGTTACCTCAGCCGTTTCCTGCTCACCTTTTACACTTACGACGCGGAAGGCCAGCCGCTCTACAACGGCGATCCCGTGCCCTTCGTGGCGCTGCAGGGCCGCATCATGGGCAATACCCTCGCGCATGTGCTCGGCAACGACCTGTATTACGATGAACGAAGTTTCCGCGATTACAGCTATATCGGCAAAAAAGAATTTACCGGGGCGGACGGTCTGCCCGTCGGTTACCTGTTTTACGAAGTGCGATCCGAAGCGGAGATAGCGCAGCCCGAGCGCCTGTACCCCGAGCTGCTCATAGAATCCGGCGCGGACGATCTCGGCCAGGAGATCACCGATCAGTATTCCTACGCCGTGTACGACAAAGGCGTGCTGGTGAACAATCACGGGAACTATCCCTTCAAAACGCAGCTGGGCGCGCAGGAAATACCCGCGCCGGACGTCGCGTTCGGGGAGGAAGGGAACAATTCGCTGCTGTATTACCGGGCGTCGAAGGATAAAATGGTGGTGATGGTGCGCAAGGTGGCGAACTTCCTTGAGTTCATCACGCTGTTCGCCTACATGTTCTGCCTCTTCCTGCTCATCATCGCCATATACAGCCTGCTGGACCTGCTGATAAAGGCGCGCCTCCGCATGTCCAACCTGCGGGCGCTGGTAAAGCTGAGCATCCGCACCAAAGTGCAGACCACCATCATCGGCGCGGTGGTGTTCGCGTTCCTCGCGCTGGGCCTGGCCACCATTCTTTTCTTTTACGGGCGTTACCGCGCGGAGAACGCGGAAAAGCTGAGCAATACCGTACACAGCATCGGCCGCGACATCGAAGAAGAATTTTACACGCTCCGCCAGTTCGACGAAATGGACATGCTCTACGATTCCATTTTCGCCACCCGGCTGTCTACCGCCGTGGCGGACATCGCCACCGAACACAACGTGGACATCAACGTATACGACACCGACGGGCATCTGCAGCTCTCCGCGCAGCCGCTCATGATCGAAAAAGGATTGTTGTCCGAAGCCATGAACCCGCTCGCGTATTTCCAGCTGAGCCGGCTCAACAAGATCCAGTACATACAGGAAGAGCGCATCGGCGACATGAAGTACATCAGCAGCTATGTGCCGCTGCGGAGCCAGGGGCGCGTGTTCGCATACCTCAACGTGCCGTATTTCGCGACGCAGACCGAATTGAACCAGCAGATATCCACCTTCCTCGTGGCGCTGATCAATATCAACGCGTTCATTTTCCTGATCGCCGGTTTGCTGGTGCTGCTCATCTCCAATACCATCACCAAATCGTTCTCGCTCGTTACCGACAAGCTGCGCAGCGTGAACCTGGGCCAGCAGAACGAGCAGATACAGTGGGACAACGACGACGAGATCGGCCTGCTGGTGGCCGAATACAACAAAATGGTGCAAAAGCTGGACGTGAGCGCCGAAATGCTGGCCAAAAGCGAAAGGGAAGGGGCCTGGCGCGAAATGGCGCGGCAGGTGGCGCATGAGATCAAGAACCCGCTGACGCCGATGAAGCTGAGCATACAATACCTGCAGCGCGCCATCGCCAACGATTCGCCGGATGTAAAGGCGTTGTCGCGCAATGTGGCGAACACGCTGGTGGAGCAGATCGAGCACCTGTCCAACATCGCGTCCGACTTTGCGGCGTTCGCGCATATCACGAAGGTGAACAACGAGGTGTTCTCGCTTGGCGAAGTGCTGCAATCCGTAACGGCGCTGTATATGAGCAGTCCCGAATGCCATATCTATTACGAGCGGCAGGACAAGCCGTACCTCATCGACGCCGATAAAACGCAGATCAACCGCGTGTTCACCAACCTGCTGCAGAACGCGATACAGGCCATCCCGGAAGGGCAGGAGGGGCATATCGCCATCAGCGTGCAGGAAGACGGGGAGGAGCATGTGATCGTGGAAGTGATCGATAACGGAACGGGCATTCCCGCGGATGTGCAGCCAAAAATATTCGTGCCCAACTTCACGACGAAATCTTCCGGCACCGGCCTGGGCCTGGCAATGTGCAAAAATATCGTGGAGCAGGCGGGCGGGGAAATATGGTTCAGGACCACGCCGGGCGTAGGGACGACGTTCTTTGTGCGGCTGCCGCTGGTGCCGTAGGGGGACGTGGTTGTTGTCCGGCCTGGCGGTTTCCTTTGCGATATTGTTTTCAGGGCTGCTTTCCTACGGTAAAAATGCTGCTTTGGGTAGCACGGTATGCAAAACAAATTCGAACTGAACAAGCCCATATTGTTCAGTAGTCCGCAACGGACTTCAATTCGTTGTCTTGCCCGGCTTGCCTTTTAATGAAAAACGGCCGCCCCGATCCGGGACAGCCGCCAATATTTTAGTAACCTGTTTTTATCAATCTTCTTTCGGCACTACAAAACTTTCCCTGATCTTGTCCATCAACTTGCTTTCGATCATCTGTTTGGCGAGCACGATCATGTTTGAAAATGCCCTGGCGCCGGAAATACCGTGCCCGATGATCACCGGTTCGGCCACGCCCAGCACGGGAGTGCCGCCGTACTGCTCGAAGTCGAAGCGGTCGAAATACTCGTCCCTGATATTGCGGCGAACGGCCACATCATGGAACGATTCGGCCATTTTGAGCACGACGTTGCCGGTAAAACCTTCGCAAACGATCACGTCGGCGGTGTCTTTGAACACATCGCGGCCTTCCACGTTGCCGACGAAATTAAGCTGCGGGTGTTCTTTAAGCAGGGGATAAGTGGCTTGCGCCAGCAGGTTGCCTTTGCCTTCTTCTTCGCCGATGTTGAGCAGGCCGATCTTAGGGGAAGCGGTGCCCATGATGTACTGCGAATAGAGGGAGCCAAGCACGGCGAACTGTACCAGGTTCTCCGGTTTGCAGTCCGCATTGATGCCCACGTCGAGCAGCAGGCCCAAAGAACCGTTCTCGCGGGGGAGAATGGTGGAAATGGTAGGTCGCTGAACGCCTTCGATGACTTTAATGGAATAGATGGCGCCTACCATCATGGCGCCGGTGTTGCCGGCACTGATGAAAGCGTCGATCTTTTTGTTCTGGAGGAGATAAAAGCCGATGGAGATGGATGATTGCGGCTTTTCCTTCAATGCTTTGGTAGGATGTTCATTCATCCCG
>CBINIO010000216.1:0-6970 GCA_966250725.1 uncultured Chitinophaga sp. | reverse complement strand
GCACCATCCTCGCCAACCTCGCCAACACGGCGCAATACGCTATGGAAACGGAGCTGATCACCTGTATGGGCGATACGCTCACGCATCTCGAAAGCGTGCAGCAGGTAACCACGCTGCTGGAGCAATGGCAGCGGATGCTTCCGCCGAAAGGCAAGCTGGTATTATCTTTCCGCGATCTCACACAGGAGCTGCACGGCGAAGAGCGGTTCATTCCGGTAAAAGCGGAAGACGAGCGCATTCACACCTGCTTCCTCGAGTATTTCCCGGGCTTCGTGCGGGTGTTTGACATTCTCATGGAAAAAACGGACGGGCAATGGATCCAGAAGGTAAGCAGCTACCAGAAGCTGCGGCTGGGGATCGAACAGCTGAAAATGATGCTCACCGCGGCGGGTTTTACCGTGGCCGACCACGAAGTGATCGCGCGGATGCACTATCTGGTAGCGGAGAAAAATAGAGAGTAAGCTCCTGAACGGAAACCGGGAATGATCTCATCGGAACTTTCCCCGGTGAAGAAAACTCCTGACGGAAGTTCCACTGGTGAAATTACAATTTCTGCAGGCAGATCAGCCGGCACTGCCCGTGCGTTTCGGCAGCACCGCCACGGTCAGCCGGCTCACGCATACCAGCCTGTGCTCGTCGTCGGTAATGCGTATGTCCCACACATGCGTGCTGCCGCCGAGGTGCAGCGGCTTAGCGATGGCGTGCACATACCCTTCGCGCACCCCGCGCACGTGGTTGGCGTTGATCTCCAGCCCCACGCATATCTGTTGCTGCGGGTCTATTATCAGCGCGGACGCCACGCTGCCCACGGTTTCCGCCAGCGCCGCGGAGGCGCCGCCGTGCAGCAGGCCGTAAGGCTGAATCGTGCGATGGTCCACCGGCATCATGGCGCGCAGGTAATCGGGACCGATCTCGGTAAATTCCATCCCGAGATAAGGGCCCATGGTATTGGCCGCGTTTTCATTCAGCTGGTCCAGCGAGATATCCAGCGAAAACCAGATCGGTTTCATGTTGTCGTTTTTACTTTTTGTTTTTGGCTGCGGCAACGATCGATGCGGCTACCTGCTCCGGCAGGAACTGCCCGGCGGGGCCGCCGTGACGAAGCACGTCCCTCACCAGCGTGCTGGCGATGGTGGAATATTCCGGCGAACAGGTCAGGAAAATGGTTTCCACTTCATGCTCCATTTTCCGGTTGATGTCCGCGATGGCTTTTTCATATTCAAAATCGCTCACGTAACGGATCCCTCTCAGGATGAACTGTGCGCCGATCTGTTTGCAGAAGTTCACCGTCAGTCCCTCATAGGCCGTTACCCTGATGGAAGGTTGCCCGCGGTAGATCTCGCGGATCCATTCCACGCGTTGCTCCACGCTGAACATGGGCTCTTTGCCCGCATTCACCCCGATGCCGATCACCAGCTCGTCGAACAGCGGCAGCGCCCGGTCGATGATGTCGGTGTGGCCCAGCGTAACGGGATCGAAAGTACCGGGGAATAAGCAGATTCTTTGCATACTTGTCGTATTATTCTCCGGGAGAAGGTTTCCGAAGTTCTTCCCGGTTAATGAATATAGAGAAAATAGTCGTTCCGTAATTCCTTTGCGCGCGGTAATAGCTGAACTGCTTGTAATCGTTGCGCGGCGTATGTTCCAGCACAAACCATCCTTCGGGGTTCAGCAGCCCTTTCCTGAAAACGATCTTCGGCAATTCGTCGATCGTGCCGAGCGCATAAGGCGGGCCGGCGAAGATGAAGTCGAACTGCTCGTTGCATTGCTCCAGGTAGCGGAACACGTCCATCCGCACGAGCTTGAGGCCGATGCCCAGCGAATCCGCCGTTCTGGCGATAAAATCCGCCATGGCATTGTCCTTCTCCACGATCGTCTGGTCCGTCGCTCCCCGCGACGCCAGCTCATAGCTGATAGCGCCGGTGCCGCCGAAAATATCCAGCGTTTTGAGCGTGGAGATGTCCAGGTTGTTTTCGATGATATTAAAAAGCCCTCCCTTCGCAATGTCCGTCGTGGGCCGGGTATGCGGCATGTTCGCAGGCGGGCTGATGCGGTGACCGCCCAATGTCCCCCCGATTATACGCATAACGCCAGTGCATAAAGATTGTGGAAATGATGCGCGGGCAGCTCGTTCATTTTCGGGATGTACAGGAAACCGTCGGGTTTGTGCACCCATTCCAGCTTCGGCAGAAAACGGTTCAGTTCCTGGTATACCTGCGAATCCTGCGTGAGCGCGCCGCCCAGCCTGATCCTCGCCTGCTGCTCCGCAAAGCCGAGCTGGCGCAGGGAATTGACGATGTAATACACGATATCAAGACCGCTGCGATAGGTATACTGCTGCTGCATCTGCAACCTGCCCGAAGCGTAAATGGTAAGCGTGAACTGCTGCGGCGCCACTTCGATATAAGCGGTGCCTTCGGGGTAGGAAATGTCCGTATCCGCCTGGTAGGCTTTCAGGAGCGCGGAGTGCGCGTGGATAACGGTGTCCGTGGAAAACTCCTTTCTCAGGAACCCGAGCATGTCCTTGTCCACGGCAAACACGTTCACCATGCCCAGTTCGGTGAGCAGGTCGGTCAGCACGGCCTCGTGGATCTTTTCCGGCAGCACGGCTCTCAGGTAATCTTTTTTGAGCTGCGACTGGAAATGCGTTTCCGGCACAAGGGTATTGTCCGGCGAATCGAATGCCAGCAGCACCTGCCTGAATGCGGTGAACAGCAGCCTGTCCGCGTCAAAAATATGCTCGATCATCTCAAGGTCCGCCATCGCCACGGTCTTTGGCTGGTAAGTATAACTTTTCAGCGCGAGGAATTTCCGCTGCAAGGGCGACAATACCGCGTAACTGAACGTGCCGGCGCCGATCAGCACCAGCAATGTGCAGGTGGTGAGGTCCGTCTCCAGCAGGGAGGCGTCGTCGATCGCGTATGTGGGTTGTATGGTATATGCCACGGGCATCTTTGAAAAATGAGACACAATAATAAACAAAAAGCTCCAACGGATATTCCTAATTTGATAAAAAAGAACTGGGACCGGGCTTTTTAGGGCAGTGGGCACAGCTTTTTTATCAAATTAGGAATATCCGTTTACGCACCGGCGGGGAAGGCGGAGTACTTCCGGCAATGGAATTAGGAATATCCGTTTACGCACCGGCAGAAGGACGGAGTACTTCCGGCGATGGAATGATGCTTCCTCCCCTTACTGCATCTCTTCCAGCATCTTCCTGCACTCCGCCTTATACGCCACATCGTCCTGCAATATCGGGCGGAGGCGTACGGCTTTGTTGAGCACTTCCATGCTTTGCGTTTCCTGGTTGTTCTGTTTGAATGCGATGGCGAGGTCGAGGTAGTTGAGGATGAACGAGGGTTTCAGCTTCATGCACTTTTCATAATTGGCGATGGCCTCTTCCATCGTGCCGGGAGGTACGCCGCCGAACAATACTTTGGCCGCGGCTTTTTCTAGGGAGCTGAGGTTGTAGAGATCGAAGTTCCATTTGCCGATGAGATGATACGCTTCGGCGTAGCCGGGTTTGAATTTCAGCGCGAGGTCGGCATACTTTTTTACTTCTTTTGCGGCGGCCACTTTTTCCTTTGCACCGGAGATCTGCGCCAGGCGGGCGTAATACACGGCCTGCGCGTAATTGGCTTCGGCGTTTTCGGGTTCCGCCTTCAGGGCTTCGTAAGCGTATATCCGCGCCTGGTCGAGCCACGACTGCTTGGCGGATTTATCTTTCTGTCGGGCGGCCTCACGGCTGCAGATCAGGCTGGATTGTGTGAAAGCGCCGACGTGACCGGGGGAAACCTGCAGCAGCTGCTTGTATTTGGCGAGCGCTTCGGTTTCCTTCATTTGTTTGGTGAGTGTTTGCGCTTGTGTCAGCAGTTCTTCCGCGCTTTGGGCCGTTCCGGCCAGCGCCATACCGCAAAACACAAGCATGCAAATGGTTTTCTTAAGCATAGGACTATCATTTGAATTTAAGGGTCATCAAATTTAAGCGTTCTTGCCTGGAAATACCAGCCGCTCTTCAATATTGTTTGTCGAGGCTCACGACGGCGTACGCCAGGTCGCCGCCAAACGGCGGGGCCTGCTTCCTGAGCGTTACGCGCGAATGCGTGACGGAAGGGTACCGTTCGCGGATGGCGGCGGTAATGTCGTGCACTACCTGTTCCAGCAGCGGCTGCGGCACTTCCATCACCCGGCAGGCGATGTTGTACAGCGTTTCGTAATTCACCGATTCGGCGAGCATGGACGGGTGTTCCGGCTCGGGGATGCTCACCTGCACGTCGAGTATAAAATGATTGCCCAGCACCTGCTCTTCCTTGTACAGACCATGATAGGCAAAAAAACGGACGCTTTCCAGCGCAATGGTCAGCATGTTATAAAAGATAAAAGGGCCGGCCATCGGCGGCCGGCCCGTGATCAATATTAATGTCCTTTGGCGGAGAGATATCTTTCCGCATCCAGCGCGGCCATACATCCGCTGCCGGCTGCGGTCACCGCCTGGCGGTAGATCTTGTCCTGCACGTCGCCGCAGGCGAATACGCCTTCCACGCTGGTGCGGCTGCTGCCGGGAACGGTTTTGATATATCCCTGGTCGTCCATTTCCAGCTTGCCTGCAAAAATGCCGGAGTTGGGCTGGTGGCCGATAGCCACGAAGAACGCGCTCACGGGGATCGTCTTTTCTTCCTTGGTTTCCGTGTTCAGCACGCGTACGCCTTCCACTTTATTTTCCCCGGTCACTTCGAGGGTTTCCGTGTTCCAGTACACCATGATGTTGGAAGTTTTCAGCACCCTGTCCTGCATCACTTTGCTGGCGCGCATTTCATGACGGCGAACTAGCATGTGTACGTTGGAGCAGATCTTGGAGAGATAAAGCGCTTCTTCAGCCGCGGTATCGCCCGCGCCCACGATGGCCGCCTCTTTCCCGCGGAAAAAGAACCCGTCGCACACGGCGCATGCAGATACGCCGCTGCCGTTGAGCCGCTGCTCGGAAGGCAGGCCCAGCCATTTGGCGGAAGCGCCGGTAGCGATGATGATCGCGTCTGCGGTAATGGTCTTTTCTTCGTCGATCTCCACTTTATAGGGCTGGGAGCTGAAGTCCACAGCGGTCGCCATGCCGTAGCGGATGTCCGCGCCCATGCGGCTGGCCTGTTTTTCGAAGTCCACCATCATTTCGGGGCCCTGAATGCCTTCAGGGTAACCGGGATAGTTCTCCACTTCGGTAGTGATGGTAAGCTGGCCTCCGGGCTGGATGCCCTGGTATAGGACGGGTTTGAGGTTGGCGCGGGCGGCATAGATGGCTGCCGTGTACCCCGCCGGGCCCGACCCGATGATGAGTACATGTACGTGCTCCTGTGATGTCTTGTTTTCCATGCTGTTGTTTAATGTGTTGGTGTTGGTTTTGATTTTGTTTTTATTTTGGAATGATAATGGTCCTGTAGGTAATGCTGTAGCCTCCCCAGTAGCCCAGCGCGCCTTTTACATTGCCCAGCGTGCGCGTGGGCGAGGAAAAGGGATTGCCGGCGGACGAGTAGGCGAATTCCGCCGTACGCCAGAAATCATAGGTGCTATGATCGATGTTGCAGAATTTCAGCGTTACGGTATCTCCTTTGTCAAAAAAACCGTAGTCGTCGATATCCAGGCTTTTATTTTTATCCACCCCCGGGCTCACCAGCACGTCGAAGCTGGTGCCGTTCACCACCTGGTCGTCGAACACGGAGCTCATCGCCGGCAGGAAACGGCCGCGGTTCAGCGACGTAAAATACCGGAAATAATTGCCTCTTTCCGGCGGGTCGGTCACTTTCACCAGTATTTCCGCGCGGTTGGAGTCTTCGTCCTTCCCGAACTTCCACCACATCGTGTCCAGCCGGAACCTCGGCTCCGGGATGGTGGTGATGGAATGATAGACCTTTCCGCCCGTCTCGATCCGCAGGGTATAGCTTTTACCGGTTTCGCCGGGGAACGCGGATTGCATGTCCGCCGTGTCCACCGTATAAAAATAAAGCGCCACGCCCCCGGAAGTGTCCGTCCGGTATTCCCGCAGCTGATGCGTGCGCACGCCGTCGCCGACGGTCACTACGGCGTCGTGCACGAACGACTCCAGCAATTGCTGCGGAGTGATGCGGCTGAAATAGTTAAGGCTCCTGCTGACCTTTACCATGGGGAAGCTGCCCTGTTCGATGATACCCTCCACTACCAGCATGTCCTCCGTGCGCGGAAGGTCCACGTTGATCTCTTTTTCACAGGCCGATCCGATTACTGTCAGAAAAACGAATGTGAAGTATGCCTTTCGCATAAGATTGCAAAAATAAAGGGTTGAAAGGAGAATTTCGAATCGGGAAGGGATGGTTTTCTTCTCTATATGACTCTATACCGGTATAGACGGACCCTATAGGTATAAAAAAAGCGTCCCGCCACATTACATAGGGCGGGACGCTTTTATCCCAGATTCGAAAATTTAAACTAATGCAATTATCCCAGGTAGGATTTCAGTGCGCCGCTGTAGCGGGCTTTCTGCAGCCTTTTGATGGCTCTTTCCTTGATTTGGCGGATGCGTTCCTTCGTCAAATCGTACTTCTGTCCTATCTGTTCGATTGTCGCGCCGTTTTCACCATCCAGACCAAAATACGCGTTCACGATCTCTGCTTCGCGGGGGCTCAGGGATTTGAGCACGCGGCGGATCTCTTCTCTCAGCGAGTCCTGCATTACATCGTCGTCGGTCACGTCGCCGCCTTCCAGGAGGTCGCCCATCGCCACGTCTTCCGCTTCGTGCACGGGTGCGTCGAGGCTCATGTGGCGGGTATTGCTCTGGAAGATGTTGTTGATCTCCGATTCGGACATTTCGAGGATCTCGGCCAGCTCTTCGGTGGAAGGCTCGCGTTCGTTCTCCTGCTCGAATGCCATGTAAGCTTTATTCGCTTTATTGTAGGTGCCGATCTTGTTTTGCGGCAGGCGCACAAGACGGCCCTGCTCGGCCAAT
>CBINIO010000215.1:0-6974 GCA_966250725.1 uncultured Chitinophaga sp. | reverse complement strand
AGCGCAGGGACTATACTGTGTATGCAACCCTGAGAAAAAATATTACTCCGCTTCTTCTTCTTCCGCTTCTTCACGACTGGACTGCGCTTCGGAAGTAAGCGCGTCCCACAGGATATCTTTCAGTTCCTGCAGCCCCGTTTGCGTAACGGAGGATATGAACACATGCGGCACGTCCTCCGGCAATTCCGCTGCTATGGCGGTTTTCAGCTCATCGTCGAGCATGTCGCTTTTGCTGATGGCGATGAGGAACTGTTTGTCGAGCAGTTCGGGATTGTATTGTTCCAGCTCGTTGACGAGCACTTTAAATTCTTTCAGGTGATCGGCGCTGTCCGCCGGGATCACGAATAACAGTACCGCGTTGCGTTCGATATGCCGCAGGAAACGGTGACCGAGCCCTTTGCCTTCGTGCGCGCCTTCGATGATGCCGGGGAGGTCCGCCATGCAGAAGGATTTATCGTCGCGGTACGCCACCATGCCCAGCTGGGGCGTGAGGGTGGTGAACGCGTAATTCGCGATCTTGGGTTTGGCGGCGGTGATGGAAGACAGCAGCGTGGATTTTCCCGCATTGGGAAATCCCACCAGCCCTACATCCGCCAGCACTTTGAGCTCCAGCAGCTTCCAGCCTTCCCGGCCCGGCTCGCCCGGCTGGGCATACTCGGGCGCCTGGTTGGTGGCGCTTTTGAAATAAGCGTTGCCCCGGCCGCCCTGGCCGCCGGGCATAAAGATCACCTCTTCGCCGTGTTTCATTACTTCGGCTTCCACCTCGCCGGTCTCTTCATCGCGCACGATGGTGCCCAGCGGCACTTCGATCACGATGTCCTTGCCGTTGGCGCCGGTGCAGTTGTCGCCGCTGCCGTTCTCGCCGTTCTCGGCCAGCACGTTCTTGTACCAGCGAAGGTGCAGCAGCGTCCACAGCTGGGAGTTGCCGCGCAGGATGAGGTGGCCGCCCCTTCCGCCGTCGCCGCCGTCGGGCCCGGCCATGGCCTTGAACTTGGTGCGCATGAAATGCCTGCTGCCAGCGCCGCCGTGGCCGGATCTGCAATAAACCCGTATGTAGTCTACAAAATTCTCCATATTTCAAATCTCCTTCCGGCCAGCGGCCGGTTTTACCGGGCCCGATCCCCGGTTTGGTGCTTTTACGGCCCGCAGCAAAGGTTTCAGCGATCCGCCCGCTCCGTCCTGTAAAAAAGCAAAACGCAAAGATCGTAAAGTTTGGCCTTACATGATCTTTGCGTTTCGCAATATGTATGCTGGAAGCTGCGCGGTTATACGCGAACTCCCATCAGCTCGTCGATTTCTTTGCTCAGCAGCTCGAAAATATGTTCGATGGTGCCGTCGCCTTTCACCTTCTTCAGTTTCCCGAATTTGGCGTAATGGTCCGCTACAGGCGCGGTTTTATTGTGATATTCCACGATGCGTTTTTTCACCACGTCCTCGCTGGCATCGTCCGACCGGCCGGAGGTGAGCCCGCGGTCCAGCAGGCGGCGCACCAGCTCGTCTTCCGGCACTTCCAGGCTGAGCACTACGGAAATACCCGTTTTTTTCAGCGCCAGCAGCTTGTCCAACGCTTCCGCCTGCACGGTGGTGCGGGGGAAACCGTCGAAAATGAAGCCGCGCGCTTCAGGATTGGCGTCCAGCTTGGTGCTGATCATACCGATCACCACTTCGTCCGGCACCAGCAGCCCCTGGTCGATAAACTTCTGCGCTTCAAGACCCAAAGGCGTTTTGCCCGCGATTTCAGAACGCAGCAGATCGCCGGTGGACAGGTGAAGCAGACCGTACTTCTCGATAATGTTGGCACTCTGGGTTCCTTTACCGCTACCGGGAGGGCCGAATAGAATAAGATTGACCATATATAAAAACGTGTTAACGCTGGCACGTACGCTCTTTCAAAGGTGTAAGGTTCACGTACCGTAAGTTGCAAATATAACAAACAATTGAATGAGTTGGTAATTAAAATTAAGATTGCTGAATTGTATAAAAAAATACGTAAAAATTTCTAAAAATATTTCAAAGAAACTTCAAAAAGGGTAGAAGAATTGAAAAATGGCCGCAGCGGGTAAAAAAGACCCTTCAACATATAAATCTTTATTAAAATGCATTAACCGCCAGTCATTTCCCGGGGAATATGAGCTTGTAAATTTTGTATGTTTATAACATGATGAAGCAATTTTTGGTAGTTCTACTCACCGGGCTGATGTTTGCAGCCAACGCGCAAACGGGAACCGCGCCGCAGCAAAAGAAAAAACCCACGCAGGAAAAACCCCGCCAAAGTAAGGCAGATCATTGGGTGGACAGTGTTTTTAACTCGCTGAGCCACGAAGAACGCATCGCGCAGCTGATCATGATCCGCATGCATTCCAACCTCGGGCAGGCCCATATCAATTCCGTGCTCAACGACATCCGGAACAACAAAGTGGGCGGCCTCGTCACCTTCCAGGGCGGGCCCGTGCGGCAGGCACATCTTATCAACCGTTACCAGGCCATCAGCAAAACCCCGCTGCTTATCGCCACGGATGGCGAATGGGGGCTGGGAATGCGGTTTGTGGACAGCGTGATTGCCTTTCCCCGCAACCTCATGCTCGGCGCCGTGCAGGACAGCGCGCTCATTTACGAAGTGGGCAAAGCCATCGGCGAACAGTGCAAACGCATGGGCATTCAGTACAACTTCGCGCCCGTGCTCGACGTGAATAACAACCCGAACAACCCGGTGATCAACGACCGCTCGTTCGGCGAAGACAAATACCAGGTGGCGCGCCTCGGCATCGCCATGATGAAAGGCATGCAGGACGCGGGCGTGATGGCCTGCGCCAAACACTTCCCCGGTCACGGCGATACCGATGTGGACAGCCACTACGATCTGCCGTCCATCAATAAATCCCTCGCACAGCTGGACTCGCTGGAGCTGTACCCTTTCCAGCGCGCCATCGACGCGGGCATCGGCTCCGTGATGATCGGGCATTTGTACATTCCCGCCATCGACAGCAAAAAAAATACGCCCACTTCCATCTCCTATAAGACCGTCACCAACCTTTTGCAGAAAAAGATGGGTTTTAAAGGGCTGATCGTGACCGACGCGCTGGAAATGCAAGGCATTTCAAAAGATTACAACCACGGGCAGGAGGCGCTGCAAAGCCTGCTGGCCGGCAACGACCTGATGGAGCTGCCGTCTACCGCGAAAGGCAGCATTGACGCTATTGCGGCCGCCATCAAAAAAGGAAGCATCAGCCGCGCGGAAGTGTACCGCAGGGTGAAAAAAGTGCTGCGCGCCAAGTACGACCTCGGCCTGGCGGACCTTCAGCCCATCGACCCGGTGAACATCACCGAAGACCTGAACGCGGCCGTGTTGCCGCTCCGCCGCAGGATTTCCGAAGAAGCGATCACCGTTTTGCGCAACGACAACCACCTTCTTCCCCTCCCCGTTACCATCGGCAATAAAAAGCTCGCCATCGTGGCCGTGGGCGTGGACGGCGGCAACAATACCTTTATCGACGCGGTGCGCAGCAACAGGGCCGATGTGGACGCGTACGTGTTTTCCCCCCGCCAGTCCGAAACACAGGTGAACGCGATGGTGAAACGCCTCAAAGCACAATACGACGCGGTGATCATCGCCGTGCAGAACTATAGCCGCCGGCCCGCGAACCACTACGGCCTCAACGCCGCCGAAAGGCTGATCGTGAACCAGCTGCAGGAAGAAATGCCCGCGGTGACCATCACTTTCGGCAACCCTTACGCTATCCGTTATTTCTGCGACGCGCCCACCATCATTGCCGCGTACGAGGATGATAGCCTGACGCACAAAGCCGCGTCGGACGTGATCTTCGGCAGGCTCGAACCCAAAGGCAAGCTGCCGGTGACCGTGTGCAGCAACTTCAGGTTCGGCATGGGCATCACCTCGTTAAAGCCGGTGGAGCGCCCGGAGCAGCTGGAGGCCACCACGCCGGAATCGGTGGGCATGAACAGCAAAGTGCTGGACAGGATCGATTCGCTGGCCTACGACATGATCGACAAAGGCGCCGCGCCCGGCTGCCAGGTGCTGGCGATGAAAGACGGGAAAATGGTGTACCGCAAAAGTTTCGGGTTTTATGACTACAGCCGGAAAGAGCCGGTGACGGACAGTTCCGTATACGATCTTGCTTCCGTTACCAAAATATGCGCCACCACGATCTCAGTGATGCGCCTGTACGACGAAGGCAAGCTCTCGCTGGATTCCACGCTGGGCACGTATTTGCCATGGGTGCGCGGTTCGGATAAAGCAAAGCTCCGGATACGCGACGTGCTGCTGCACCAGGCGGGATTGGTGGCATGGATACCGTTTTACCGGGAATTCCTGTACGACAACGGCTGGCCGGACACGCTGCTGTTCGCCGCTCATCTCGATTCGCTGCACAGCCTGCGCGTGGCGGAAAACCTGTACATGGAGCCGCTGTATACGGACACGATGTACCAGCGCATACTGGACAGCCGCCTGATACCCGCCGACACAAAATATATTTACAGCGACAACGATTTTATTTTCCTCGGGAAAGTGGTGGAAGCCATCACCGGCAAACGCCTCGACCATTACGTGCGCGAAACTTTTTACGAGCCGCTGGGCCTTATCACTACCGGGTTTGAGCCCCGCAGCCACCTGCCGCTCAGCCAGCTGGTGCCCACGGAATTTGAAAACAATTTCAGGGTGCAATGGATCAGGGGCGACGTGCACGACCCCGGCGCGGCGATGTTTGGCGGCGTGGCCGGTCATGCCGGGCTGTTCTCCAACGCCACCGATCTCGGCGTGCTCACGCAGATGCTGCTCAACGGCGGCACGTACAAGGGGAAGTCGTACATCCGCCCGGAAACCATCCGCATGTTCTCGGCCTATCATTCCAACATCAGCCGCCGCGGGCTGGGCTTCGACAAACCGGAGAAAGACAACGACGAACGCCGGGAGCCTTATCCCTGCAAAAGCGCGTCGCCGCTCACTTTCGGCCATACCGGCTTTACCGGCACCTGTGTGTGGATAGACCCGCAGTATAATTTTATATTCATTTTCCTGAGCAACCGCGTCTGCCCTAACGGTGGCGCCAATACGAAATTATATTCCATCAACCTGCGCCCGAACATGATGGAGACATTCTACGACGCGATGCAATAAAAAATTATGCAAAGAAAAAAATAAGAGGGTGCGTCTTTACCGGCGCACCCTCTTTTTATAGGCTGAATGGATGTTCCAGGGTTTATTCGACGGACGCCACGCGGCTTACCTGCAGCTGCGTCCTGATATCGATGGACCGTTCCAGCTTGTTCCTGCCGTTGCGGATCTCGAAGGTGTAAGCGCCGTCGTCCAGTTTGGTCATATTGAAACGGCCGACGTATTTCGCGTTGCCGTTCAGCACTTCCTTGTGCAGCGTGTTGTTGCCTGCGTCTTTCACATACAGCGTCAGCCGGTCCTGCAGGGGATTTTCCACCCGCACGAGGAAGCGCAGCGCTTCCGTTCCTTCCTGTGTCACTTCAATTTTGCAGCCCCGCCGTGCCATCATATTCGTTTCTCCGGGAGCGGCGGCGGTGCGGGAAACCTTTTCTGCGCGCGGGCTGGCGTAGGCGAGCACGTCCTGCTGCGCGGATGCATGCAGGCTGATGCCCAGTACAAGGGTCAATGCGGTCAATAGTCGTTTTGGTGCGTTCACAATGCTGTGTTTCATGTTGGGTGATTTAATAGTTAACGCGTGGCCGGGTCAATTCAATAGTGATCGGCGCTTTGCCGATGCAAAGTTGCGATGGCGCCGTTATGCAAATATTAAGGGCGTATTAATAAAACGTGAGCAGATCATTGCCTTAACGTTATGGGATATTCCGGGCTAATGCTGGCGATGCGTTCCTTAAGCTATTGTTCGTTTTGGTGTTAATCAGTTGTTAACCGGGAAGGCAAATTTACAATTAAAGGGAATACGGACCGCAAAACGGCCGCACTTTTTTGTTAACGGGAATGTGTAGGGGATACAATAACGCTGCCCGTCCGGATAACCGGACAGGCAGCGTGGGAGAGGGTTTTAATAATGAGGGTTTTGTTTGATCTGGCTGTTCCTGCGGATCTCCGTCGCCATAATGGGCAACAGGTAATGTTTGTCGGTGAACTTTCTTTCCTGTACGCCATTTGTTAATACTTTGTAAGTATACATCAGCGTGTCAGGGTTCAGCTTGCCGTAAATTTCGATGGCTTTGGCGGGGCCGCTGAAAACGGTTTCGGCGATCAGCCAGCGGCGCGCGTCAAAATAGCGGTGTTCTTCAAAGGCCAGCTCGTACCTGCGTTCGTAGCGGTATTGCGCCATCAGCGCCGCGCCGGAAACAGTGGGCAGAATGGCGGGCATGCCCGAGCGCGTGCGCACTTCGTTGATGGCGTCGCGGGCCGGGCCTTCCTGGTTCAGCGCCAGGCAGGCTTCCGCATAGTTCAGCTTGATCTCCGCATAGCGGAAAAAAGGCCAGGTCTGGTCGCCGCGGAAAAACTGCGCGTCGAGATTGATGTCCATGAACTTGCGGAGGTAATAACCGGTGTAGGAGCCGTTCCAGTTTTCGATGGGGCCGCTGCGGGTATCCAGGCCGTTGATCACGTCGATGCCTCCGGAGGCGTTCCGTTTTTCATATTTGCCGGTTTGTATCACGCCTACGGGATCGAGGCCGATGGCGTCGCTCGGGCGTTTTTTCCATTTCGCGCCGTTGTAGAGGATAGTGGCGTAGAAGCGAGGATCGCGGTTGTCGTACGGTTTTGCGGCCATCGCCGGGTTGTCCCAGTCAAAGGGCGTGCCGTCGCTCATCTGGTAACCTTCCACGAAATTTTCCAGCGGTACGTTGCCGCCCCAGTTGTGGTAACCGTTCGGGCCGTTGTACAGGTCGTGCGAGGTGCCCAGCAGCTGTTTGTTGAAGTATTTGCAAAAAATGATCTCCGGGTTGTCTTTGTCGAGCAGGCCTGCGCAAGCTTCGATCATCATGCCGGT
>CBINIO010000214.1:0-6982 GCA_966250725.1 uncultured Chitinophaga sp. | reverse complement strand
ATGTGAACGATTCCTGCTGGGACAATACGCTGGAAAACAGTAATGGCACGCATTGCGCTATCCGCCTGGGTTTCAGGCAGGTGGGCGGACTGAAAGAGGACAACGCGCAAACGCTGATAACTGCACGCGGAAAAGGGTACACCGGCATCACCGCCATCCGCGATGCCGGCGTGCCGCAATCAGCGATGGAAAAGCTGGCGGACGCGGACGCCTTCCGTTCGCTTGGCCTCGACCGGCGGCAGGCCCTGTGGGAAATCTCCGCGCTGCACGACCGGCCGCAGGCCATGTTCGCCGGGCAGCCCTCGGAAAGCGCAAAAGAAGTCCAGGTGCGGCTGCCGTTTATGACCGATGCGGAACACGTATTGCAGGATTACGCCGCCACCTCCCTTTCGCTGAAAGCCCACCCCGTAAGTTTTGTACGCGAGCAGCTGAAGCTGCTGAACGTGCTCACCACGCAGGAGATCAGCGAAGCGAAGGACGGCTCGCTGGTAAAAGTAGCGGGGCTCGTGCTGGTGCGGCAAAGGCCGTCCACCGCGAGCGGCGTATGTTTTATCACCGTGGAAGATGAAACCAGCTTTTCCAACCTCGTAGTATTCGAAACATTGTTTGAAAAATACCGCAGGGAGATCGTGCAGGCAAGATTGCTGATGGTGGAAGGCAAGCTGCAGCGCGAAGGCGAAGTGGTGCACGTGATCGTACAGAAATGTTATAACCTCACAAAGCTGCTGAAAGGCATGGCCCTCCCGCACGACGACCAGCCGCTGATCTCCGCGCCGCAGCCGCCGTCAGGGGAAACGGACGTGAAAGACGTGTTTTACAAAGGCCGGAATTTCCGGTAAAGGGATACCGGCACGTATGAATAAAAAGTATTTTGCCGCGTTTTTTTATCCGGCTATTCCTCCTTTTTAAAAATCCGCTCCAGCTGCGCCACCGTGATCTCCTTTCCCGGCGCAAACTTCTCACCGGCCGCATAACGCTGCAGGCTGTAGAGGAACTGCCGGGCTACCGGTCTTTTGTCCATATCATGCACCAGGTCCACGCTCGTCATCAGCAGGCTGCCTTTGCCCACCTTCGCTTCAAATACAAGCCCGATCTTGTTGTTTTTGTTCCAGTCGGGGATCATTTGCACAAGCGGCAGAAATGACGGCGGCATATGATCGAGCAGCATCGGCCGCGAATGCGCCACGATGTCCCACCACTGCCAGTTGGAATGGAATTCGGTGGGGAAATCCGCCAGCGCCGGGTGCTGCGGGTCGCAAAGGATGCCCAGCAAATTGGGCGGCATACCCGACCATACGGCGTTCCAGGAAATACCGGAGAAGCCGGGCGGAATGTCGGAGTCGATCGCCGCAGTGTCCGCCAGCAGCAATACTTTGCCGCCGTTCAGCAAAGTTTTTTTTACTTTCTCGTTCCAGCTGCGCGCCACCAGCACGTCCCCGTTTTTTACGGCAGGCAGCGTTTCAGGGTATACCCAGATGCGCCATTCATTGCTGTAGCCGCCCGCCTGCACGCTGAGCGTCATGCGCGAGGCTTTTGTGATCCTGTTAAGCGGAAGCGAGAGCTCGCCGAGTGTAGAGGTGCTGCCTGTCGGGATGAGCCGGGCGGGAAGATTTCCTTCCGCGTATATTTCCCCGTCCGCATACCGCAATGTCCATTCCGCAACGGCGTTGTCCATCGCGGAAGGGCCGAAGTTGGCGAATTGCAAAGTGGCGCGGAAGGTTTGCGCGTTCGTCCAGGTCAGCGCGTCCGTTCTCATCAGCGGCACCCGCGTCGCCTGGAAGCGGCTGAATTCCTTAGCGGTAACGTAAGGCTTCGGGTCCCAGAACACGTCTACCACGCCCACCGGCGAAGTGCCCTGGCCGGGGAAGTCGTTCAGCTGCAAAAGATGATAACCCGCCAGGCCGGGCGTGCGCAGGTACGATTCGATCTCTTCTTTTTTCTGTATCACCTGGAATTTCCCGGAAGCCATCGTGAATTTTTCAGCGAGGCCAAGCATATGATGGTCGCGCAGCGATTCACGGAAAAGCTCGTAGTTGTACGGTTTGAGCACGCCGGTATATTTCGGCAGCTCGGCAAAGTTCGGGTACACGCACCATTGCCCCACTTCATGCGTGATCATCGGCGCCTCCGATTTGGAAACATACTCCGCGTAATCGTACCGCGTGTCGAGCGGTTTTACATTGAACCTTCCCTTCAATCCTTCTTTCCACCGCTGCGGGCGTGCGCCGTAGAAAACGTTGAACTGGTTCTCCGTCACCATCGGGTAAGCGGCGCTGCCGGTGTACAGGTGGCGCGGGTCTTTTTCCCTCCATGCGCTGACGAGGCCGGAAAGGAATTGTTTTACGGCCGGCCCCACCAGCTCGTTGCCCTCGCCGAGCATCATAAAAGAAGGGTGGTTGCCGTACGCGTCCAGGATGCGGCCCGCCTCTTCCCGCAGGAAACGGTTGGTCGCGGAATCCTTCCCCACGGTGAAACGCCAGTCCGAATTTTCCACCTGCAGGTACAAACCAAGACTGTCCGCCGCGTCAAACGCCGCTTCAGGCGGGCACCAGGAATGAAAACGCACGGCGTTGAGGCCATACGCCTTGCAGATCTGAAAAATGCGCAGCCACGCGGCGATGTCCGCAGGCGGGTAACCGGTGACGGGAAATTCCGCGCAATGCACGGTGGCGCGGATAAACACGGGCCTGCCGTTGACGGTGATGCGTTTGTCTTTCGCGGCTATTTCACGCATGCCAAAAGTAACCCTGCGCGAATCGCTGAAAGTTTGTTTGCCGGCATGCGCGGAAAGCGTTGTTTGCAGGCGGTACAGCGAAGGCTCGAATTCGTCCCAGAGGCGCATGTTATCGCCGAGGGCCAGCACGGTTTCCGTTTGGATCAGCGAATCGGCGCCTGAAAAATCGATGCCGGCGGTATTATTTTCGCAGGCAAAAACAAGTTTCCCTTTTACCGCCGCGCCGCTGTTGTTCACGATGCGGACCTTCAGCCGCGCCTGCTGCCGCGCGATGTCGGGGAACACCTGCACGTCCGCGATGCGCACCTTGTCAAACGCGCGCAGGGCCATCTCACCGGTGATGCCGTTCCAGTTGGTCTGCGTTTCCGCGCTGATGGCATGACTGTAAGCGATGTCGTAAATATTGTCGTTGTTCACCTGTATGCGGATGGAATTGAGCTTTCCCGGCCGCAGCAATTCCGAAATCATGTAAGTATGCGGGGTGGAAAGACTTTCCCGTTTACCCGCCGGTTTGCCGTTGATCCAGACGGTGGATTGCCAGTGTACTCTTTCCAGGAACAATTGTACGTCTTTGTCCGCCCATTCTCCGGGTATGAATATTTGTTTTTCATACCAGGCCGGCCCTTTGTATTCGAACAGCCGGGTGAGGCGCAGCGAGCCCATGTCCTGCGTTTTGTAGCCTTTCCCCGCCTGGTCGGTGGAGCCCGGCAGCGTGATCTCTTCCGGGAGCGCGGGCAGCAGCTGCACGCCGTTGCTGCTGATGCCGGTTTCAAAGGCGTCGAGCTTGAATTTCCAGATACCGGCGATGGAAACGGACTTTTGCGCGGATGCGCCAGGCGCGTTTACGGCGAACAGGAAGAAAAGGCCATAACGGGATATTTTGCTTTTCATTGTACGTGGATTGTTGAGATAACGCTAAAATAGCGGAAGCTTCCCGTGGCCGGAATAGAGGATGTACGGATATTGATGGATTATTTTACGGGGAATGAAAAAGAAATGCATATTATTTTGAAGGGTACCGGTACCGCTTACACGTAATTCTTTCTCTTTTTCTACATCAAAATGTTAAGGAAATAATAAATGTCCGGTGGTGCCCGGTGGTAACGCACTATAAGAGCCATGCATGGAAAGTCCCGTGCAAACGCTTGTCCGGCGCATGTTGCAGCTTTTTTTCCACGATACTGCCGAATAACACAATTGTGCTAAAAGTTGAAGAGCGGTTTTGACTTGTAATTCATAAATTTTAAATTTGCGATTCGCGATGCGGGAAAATAAACACATATTAAAGCAATGGCTGATCTGCGCCATCATGCTGACGATACAGCTTGTCAGCATCGGCATGCCCGTTGTCGCCGCGCATCGCCAGCTGTCCGGCGAGGGCTGGCAGTTCACCGCAGACCAGCATCGCTTGCCGGTGCATATGGAAGAAGAGGAGCCTGCCGGGCACGAATTGACGAAAACCGTCAAGCACCGCCGCAAATCGCGTCTTTATATTTCCGGTTCCTCGCGCCAGTACAATTTTGAGAGCTACGCGCTTTTCAAGCTCCCGCAGGACCTTTCCCTAAGCATATTCATACCGCAGAATAAAACCGGCGAATACCGTTTCCAACACGCGTTCCTGCCGGCGTATTATTCTTTCCTCTTCCGGCTGACGCCATTCTGACACAGCCATTTTCGACAATTTGATCTACCGGATTTTTTACGGCCGTTACCGGCCGGAAGGACCTATTTGCCGTAACCATACTAATAATTTTTTACTATGCAACTGATGAAGTGGCTGATCGCATCGCTGCCTGTGTTTGCCATGGCCGGATGCGCCGCAAAAGGAGAAAAGACCAGCGGAAAAGACATGAAGATTCTGCCCGTAACAAAACTGATCGCAACGGACACGATGCTGTACAAATCGTACGTGGCGAACATCCAGGCCGTTCAGAACGTGGAGATAAGGGCCCGCGTGAGCGGTTTTCTCGAAAAAATATATGTGGACGAAGGGGAAGAAGTAAAGAAAGGTCAGCTGCTCTTTTGTATCAGCGACGCCGAATACACCGCCGAGCTGGCCCGCGCCAAAGCCGCGCTGAGCAACGTGATCGCCGAAGCGAAAGCCGCCGAGCTGGAAACAGGGAAAGTGAAGCTGCTGGTGGAAAAGAAAGTAGTGGCGGCCACCGAGCTGGACGTGGCCGAGGCCCGGCTGGCGGCGGCGAAAGCCAGGATAGACGAGGCCCGCTCCGCCGAAGCCAACGCGCAGCGGCGGCTGAGCTATACGAATGTGCGCGCGCCGTTCGACGGCGTGCTGGACCGCATCCCGCTGAAGACCGGCAGCCTTATCAACGAAGGCTCGCTGTTCACTACCCTGTCCGACACACGGCAGGTGTACGCCTATTTTTCCGTTTCGGAAACCGAATACCTGCGGTATAAAAAATCGCTGGCGAAAGGCGAGGACGCTTACCGCAAAGTACGCCTGGAGCTGGCGGACGGCGCGGGTTACAGCCATGTGGGCCTGATAGAGACGGTGGAAGGCGAGTTCGAGCAGAACACCGGCTCCATCGCGTTCCGCGCCCGTTTCCCGAACCCCGGCAAATTGCTCAAGCACGGCGCCAGCGGCAAGGTAAAGCTCACCAGCGAGCTGGAAGGCGTGGTGATCGTTCCGCAAAAGGCCGTATTCGAAATGCAGGATAAAAATTATGTTTTCGTGGTGGATAAAGAGAACAGGGTGAAGATGAAAAGCTTCCATCCCCAAACGCGCATCGCGCATTTCTACGTCGTGGAAAGCGGGCTGAAGCCCGGCGAACGCGTGGTGTGCGAAGGCGTTCGCAACATCCGCGACGGCATGGTGATCAAGCCGCGCCCCGTTGCGATGGACAGTTTGCTGCGTAGTTGACCAAAGATCCTTTATCGGAAAAATCACGAAAAATATGTTTGATACTTTTATAAAAAGGCCGGTGTTATCACTGGTCATATCCCTTATTATTCTACTCGTAGGGCTGCTGGCGCTGATCTCGCTGCCTATCACGCAGTTCCCCGACATTGTGCCGCCATCGGTGACGGTTACCGCCAAGTACACCGGCGCCAATGCCGAAGTGTGCGCCAAAGCCGTGGCTACACCGCTGGAACGTGCCATCAACGGGGTGCCGGGCATGACCTACATGTCGTCCGTGTCGAGCAACAACGGCCTCACGGTGATCACCGTCAACTTCAACGTGGAAACCGATCCCGACCAGGCGGCGGTGAACGTGCAGAACCGCGTGGCCACCATCATCGACGAATTGCCGGAGGAAGTGATCAAAGCCGGCGTAACGACTGAAAAAGAGGTGAACAGCATGCTGCTGTACCTCAACATCATGAGCGAGGACACCACGCTCGGCGAACAGTTCATCTACAACTTCGCGGACATCACCGTGCTGCAGGAGCTGAAGCGTATCGACGGCGTGGGCCGAGCGGAGATCATGGGCGCGAAGGAATACGCCATGCGCGTATGGCTGAAGCCGGACCGTATGCTCGCGTACAATATTTCCGCGGAGGAAGTGATCGCCGCCATCCGCCGGCAGAACGTGGAAGCGGCGCCGGGCAAAACGGGCGAAAGCTCCGACAAGGACCCGCTGATGCTGCAATACGTGCTGCGTTACACCGGCAAATTCTTCGAGCCGGCGCAATACGAACAAATTGTGCTGCGCGCCGGCGACGACGGGGCGTTGCTCCAGTTAAAGGATGTGGCGGACATCGAGTTCGGCTCGCTCACGTACAGCATGGTGTCCAAAACCGACGGCAAACCTTCCGCTTCCATCATGCTCAAGCAGCGCCCCGGCTCCAATGCCCGCGATGTGATCAGCAACGTGAAAAAGAAGATGGAGGAAATGAAGGAAACGTCTTTCCCGCCGGGCATGACCTATAACTTCAACTACGACGTGTCCCGCTTTCTCGACGCGTCGATCTCCGAAGTGATGCATACGCTGATAGAAGCGTTCCTGCTGGTGTTCCTCGTGGTGTTCATCTTTTTGCAGGATTTCCGTTCCACGCTTATTCCCGCGCTGGCCGTGCCCGTGGCGCTCATCGGCACGCTGGCGTTTATGCAGATGATGGGTTTTTCCATCAACCTGCTCACCCTGTTCGCCCTCGTGCTGGCTATCGGCATCGTGGTGGACAATGCGATCGTGGTGGTGGAGGCCGTGCACGTAAAAATGACGGAGGAGCATATGCCGCCCATGGAGGCCACGCTGGCGGCCATGCGCGAGATCAGCGGCGCGCTTGTCG
>CBINIO010000213.1:0-6993 GCA_966250725.1 uncultured Chitinophaga sp. | reverse complement strand
TGTTTTGACGGGAGTACGGTGAAATAGCTGTTTATTGAATTTTATTCAACAAATTGACTTCTATTTTCGATATTTTTAAAAAACCTTTATTGGGTTGATTTTTCTCAAAATATTTCGGTCCGTATTGTTTTTTATTTTAATCACCAATACATTTGTAGGGATAAAAAAATCAACAGCACCTTCATGTGGTTAAACAAAGACAATAACAAGATCAGTCACATCGTGCCGCAGCTCAACTGGGCTATTACGCTCGTCGTGATCGTCATTGTCATTGTCACCCGTCAACCGATTGGAGGATAACACGCGCGTACAATAACAAATCAAATAACGCCTTCCTCCACAGGGAAGGCTTTTTTTATGTGCAAATTCCAATTATATGTATAGCTATTACAACGAAAACACGATTCTTTACTTTGATGGGGCTTTTATGAAAGCCACAGAAGCCAAAATTGACCTCTATGGTCAGTCGCTGCATTATGGATACGCGGTATTTGAAGGCATCCGCGCTTACAAGACCGCCAGTGGTGAAGTGAAAATCTTCAAACCCAGAGAACATTTCGACCGTTTCAAGCGTTCCTGCGAGCTGATACATATACCTTACAAGTACAACAACGACGAGCTGATCGCCGCTTGCTATAAAGTACTGGAATTGAACAACCTGGAGGAAGCGTACATCCGCCCGCTGGTGTTCTGCCCGCCGAACATGACCCTGAAGGCCGCTTCAGAGACCCACCTGCTCATCTGCGCATGGGACTGGGGCGCTTACCTCGGTGAAAAGCTGCTGCGCGTATGCATTTCCTCTTACCAGCGCCCGAACCCCAAAGCGTTCAAGATCGAGTCCAAAGCCGCCGGCCTGTACGTAAACTCCATCCTGGCCTCGCAGGAAGCGAAAGAGAAAGGCTACGACGAGGCTTTGCTGCTGGATATCAACGGTTTTGTAGCGGAAGGCCCCGGCGCCAACCTTTTCTATGAAAAAGAAGGCACCATCTATACTCCCGCCCCCGGCAACATCCTGCCCGGCATTACCCGCGCCACTGTGATCGAGATCTGCGGCGAGCTGGGTATTCCTTTGGTTGAAAAACAGATCACCGTGGAAGAGCTGAAACAGGCCGAAGCCGTGTTCTACTGCGGTACCGCCGCCGAAGTGATCGGCTGGGACAGCCTGGACGGCCAGGGATTCTCCAAACCCTGGGCCGATTCGCTCGGCAAGGTCATCCAGCAGGCCTACAAAGCCAAAGTGCTGGAAAAAGAATTCAAACGCGAGGCGATTCCCGCCTGACGATACCTGGAAGCTCCCCCTTCCGGCGTTGCTCCGGAAGGGGGAAATTCTTTAAAAAAAGCGTTCCTTATGACCGTTGAATGGCGTAAACGCTTTTCTCCCTAACTCATACCCATAGCGGATTTTGGCCTTTGTGCCTGCCTTTTGAAGACCGGGAACGACCGAATTATTGGTTTGAATAAACGCCGCACCGGGAATAACTTGTACGATAATTAGAAATTCAGATAGCCGGCACCCGGTACTAACGACCTTATTATTATGGAGTTAAACAAATACAGCAAGACGATTACGCAAGACCCTACGCAGCCCGCCGCCCAGGCCATGCTGTACGGGATAGGACTGACCGAGGAAGACCTGAAAAAAGCGCAGGTAGGCATCGTAAGCATGGGCTACGACGGCAATACCTGCAACATGCACCTGAACGACCTGGCGAAAGAAGTGAAAAAAGGCGTTTGGGCGAACGACCTGGTGGGCCTGATCTTTAACACCATTGGCGTGAGCGACGGCATCAGCAACGGTACCGACGGCATGCGTTATTCCCTCGTGAGCCGCGACCTGATCGCCGACTCCATCGAAACCGTTTGCGGCGCGCAGTATTACGATGCGCTCATTACCGTGCCCGGCTGCGACAAGAACATGCCCGGCTCGCTGATCGCCATGGGCCGGCTCAACCGTCCCGCCATCATGGTGTACGGCGGCTCCATTTCCCCCGGCAAATACAAAGGACAAGACCTCAACATCATATCCGCCTTCGAGGCGCTCGGCCAGAAAATAGCCGGCAACCTCAACGAAGGCGACTTCAAAGGCATCGTACAGAATTCCTGCCCCGGCGCCGGCGCCTGCGGCGGCATGTACACGGCCAACACCATGAGCTCCGCCATCGAGGCGCTGGGCATGAGCCTTCCTTACAGCTCTTCCAACCCCGCCACGAGCAAAGACAAGATCGAAGAATGCCAGGCAGCCGGCAAATACATCCGCCTGCTGCTGGAAAAAGATATCAAGCCGAAAGACATCATGACGCGCGAAGCGTTTGAGAACGCCATTACCGTGGTGATGGCGCTCGGCGGCAGCACCAACGCGGTGCTGCATTTCATCGCCATCGCGAAAGCGGCCGGTGTGAACTTCACCATGGCCGACTTCCAGCGCCTGAGCGATACCACGCCGCTGCTGGCGGACCTGAAGCCCAGCGGCAAATACCTGATGGAAGACCTGCACAACATCGGCGGCGTTCCCCTGGTAATGAAATACCTGCTGAAACAGGGCAGGCTGCACGGGCACTGCATGACCGTTACGGGCAAAACCCTGGCGGAGAACCTGGAGTCCGTACCCGACATCGATTTTTCAAATCAGGACATTATATACCCGCTGGAGAAGCCGCTGAAAACCACCGGTCATATCCAGATCCTGTACGGCAACCTGGCCGAGCAGGGTTCCGTGGCGAAGATCACCGGCAAGGAAGGCGAGAAGTTCGTGGGCCCGGCACGCGTGTTCGACGGCGAATTCGAGCTGATCGCGGGCATCCAGTCAGGCAAGGTGAAAGCGGGAGACGTCGTCGTCATTCGCTACGTAGGCCCCAAAGGCGGCCCCGGCATGCCTGAGATGCTGAAACCCACTTCCGCCATTATGGGCGCAGGTTTGGGCAAAAGCGTGGCCCTCATCACCGATGGCCGTTTCTCGGGCGGCACCCACGGATTCGTGGTGGGGCATATCGTACCGGAGGCTTACGAAGGCGGCACCATCGCGCTCGTGAAAGACAACGACATCATCGAGCTGGACGCCGTTAACAATATCATCAAGGTTGACCTGACGCCCGAAGAGCTCGCAGCAAGGAAAGCAGCGTGGAAACAACCGGCTCTGAAGGCTACGAACGGGATATTATTCAAGTACGCAAAACAAGTAAAAAATGCAACAGAAGGATGTGTTACCGATGAAGACTGAGGAGTCTGACAAGCGGGCTGCCGCTGCCCCCGAGATCATCACCGGCGCGGAAGCAGTGATCCGGTCGCTGATTGCGGAAGGTGTAGATACCATTTTCGGTTACCCCGGCGGCGCCATTATGCCGATATATGACGCCCTGTACGATTTCCAGGACCAGGTGCACCACATCCTGGTGCGCCACGAGCAAGGCGCCACGCACGCCGCGCAGGGTTATGCCCGCGCGAACGGTAAAGTGGGCGTGGTATTCGCCACTTCCGGCCCCGGCGCCACCAACCTGGTGACCGGCCTCGCCGACGCGCAGATGGACTCAACCCCCATGGTGTGCATCACCGGCCAGGTGGCCGCGGCCCTGCTCGGCACGGACGCTTTCCAGGAAACCGACGTGATCGGCATCACCACACCCATCACCAAATGGAACATACAGGTCACCCGGCCTGAAGACATACCCGGCGCCATCGCCAAAGCATTCTATATCGCCCGCAGCGGCCGCCCCGGCGCCGTGCTCGTGGACATTACGAAGAACGCGCAGTTCGGCAAGCTCGACTTTCAATATAAAGTTTGCGAAAGCATCCGCAGCTATCACCCGCATCCCGCGCTGAACATGGAGCAGGTGAAAGCCGCCGCTGAGCTGATCAACAACGCCAAACGCCCGTACATCCTCTGCGGCCACGGCGTACTGATCTCCGGCGCGGAAAAAGAGCTGCTCGCGGTAGCCGAAAGGGCGGACATCGCGATCGCCTCCACGCTGCTCGGTCTTTCCGCCGTGCCCGTGAACCATCCCTGCTACGTAGGGTACACCGGTATGCACGGCAACTACGGGCCGAACATCAACACGAACGAATGCGACGTGCTCATCGCCGTAGGCATGCGTTTCGACGACCGCATCACCGGCGATGTGAACGAATTCGCCCGCCAGGCCAAAGTGATCCACATCGAGATCGATAAAGCGGAGATCAACAAGATCATCCCCGCCGACGTGGCCGTACATGCGGACGCGAAAGAAGCGCTGGCCGCATTGCTGCCGCTTATCAAAGAAGCCAAACATCCCGAATGGCTCCAGCTGTTCAGGGAAGCCGATAAAAAAGAAGACGAAAAGGTCCGCCAGCGCGAGCTGCACCCCACCGAAGGCCAGATCAAGATGGCCGAAGTGATCCGCGTGATCTCCGAGCAAACGAAAGGCAAAGCCATTCTCGTAACCGACGTAGGCCAGCACCAGATGATCGCTTCGCGTTATTACCGTTTCGAAGATCCGAACACAAATATTACCAGCGGCGGCATGGGCACCATGGGCTTCGCCCTCCCGGCGGCCATGGGCGCCAAGGTAGGCGCTCCCGAAAGGGAAGTGGTGGCCATCATCGGCGACGGCTGCTTCCAGATGACCCTGCAGGAGCTGGGCACCATCTACCAGTCGGAGATCGGCGTGAAGATCGTGATCCTGAACAACAACTTCCTCGGCATGGTACGCCAGTGGCAGCAGCTGTTCTTCGACAAGCGTTATTCTTCCACCGAAATGATCAATCCCGATTTTGTGCAGATCGCAAAAGGTTTTTACGTACCGGGCCGCAAGGTGACCGAACGCGCGGACCTCGCGGGCGCCATCAGAGAGATGCTGGACACAAAAGGTGCATACCTGCTGGAAGTAGTGGTGGAGCAGGAAGACAACGTATTCCCGATGGTACCGGCCGGCGCGCCGATCTCGTCCATCCGCCTCGAGTAGCAGTTCATCACCATTAATCAGACACAATCATGCAAAAGGAATATACAGTTACGGTTTATACTGAAGACAGGGTGGGCATCACCAACCGCATCTCCGTGATCTTCACGCGCCGTGGCATCAACATCACCAGCCTCAACACCGCCGAAACGGAAATAACCGGGGTTTACAAATTCATCATCACCGTGATGTCAACCCGCGACCGGCTGGAAAAAGTAGTAGGCCAGATCGAAAAGCTCATCGAAGTGCACCGCGCATTCGTGCACGACGAAGAGGAAGTGGTGTACCAGGAGCTGGCGTTGTATAAAATATCCACCAAAAGTCTTCACAATGGCGACATCGAGAAGATCATCCGGGATAACAACGCGCGCATCCTCACCATTACCGAAGACTACTTCGTACTTGAAAAAACAGGCCACCAGCAGGAGCTGATCGCGATGCTCCAGAAGCTGGAACCGTACGGCCTCATAGAATATTCCAAGAGCGGCCGCGTAGCGATCGTGAAATGGAGCCGCCGTTTTCATGAACATCTCAAAGACCTGTCGCTCATAGAGGCGGACAGCCTGAAAGACTGAGAACGGTAAAAAAACGATAACCTGAAACTTAAAACTTTTTAAAAAAACACGATTAACACATGGCAACCATCAATTTTGGCGGAGTACTGGAAGAAGTAGTAACCAGAGAAGAATTCCCCATGGAAAAGGCAAGGGAAGTGCTGAAAAACGAAACGATCGCGATCATCGGTTACGGCGTACAGGGCCCCGGCCAGGCGCTGAACCTGAAAGACAACGGGTTCAACGTGATCATCGGCCAGCGCAAAAATTCCAAAACCTGGGATAAAGCCGTAGCAGACGGCTGGGTACCCGGCGAAACGCTGTTCGAGATCGAAGAAGCTGCCCAGAAAGGCACCATCATTCAGTACCTGCTGTCAGACGCCGGTCAGATCCAGCTTTGGCCCACACTGAAACCTTTCCTCACCAAAGGTAAAGCCCTGTATTTCTCACACGGTTTCGGCATCACTTTCAAGGAAAAAACCAATATCATTCCTCCCGCCGACGTAGACGTGATCCTGGTGGCCCCCAAAGGCTCCGGCACTTCTCTCCGCAGGCTGTTCCTGGCGGGCCAGGGGCTGAACTCCAGCTATGCTATCTTCCAGGACGCTACCGGCCGCGCTCGCGACCGCGTGATCGCGCTCGGCATCGGCGTAGGTTCAGGTTACCTGTTCGAGACCGACTTCAAAAAAGAAGTTTACTCCGACCTCACCGGCGAACGCGGTACCCTGATGGGCGCCATCCAGGGCATTTTTGCCGCACAGTACCAGACGCTGCGCAACAACGGCCACTCTCCCTCCGAAGCGTTCAACGAAACCGTTGAAGAGCTGACGCAGTCCCTCATGCCGCTCGTGGCTGAGAACGGCATGGACTGGATGTACGCCAACTGCTCCACTACCGCGCAGCGCGGCGCGCTCGACTGGTGGAAAAAATTCAAGGACGCCACCCAGCCCGTGTTCGACGAACTGTACGCTTCCGTTGCCACCGGCAAAGAAGCACAGCGCTCCATCGACCTCAACAGCCAGGAAGATTACCGTCCGAAGCTGAATGCCGAGCTCGAAGAGCTGCGCAACAGCGAAATGTGGCAGGCAGGCGCGGCTGTGAGAAAGCTCCGCCCCGGCAAATAAAAAGCTATAAAAAATAAAATATGAAAAGTATCAGGATAGTTGTTGGCAACGGCTGCGGAGGAGTGTGCTTGATTTGACGCCGGCGCATTTTCCTGATACTTTTCTTTTTATTTTTTAACAATATTGAAATGACTGAAGCTCTGCAACAAAAAATAGACGCCAACCAGGTAAAGGCGGCCGCTGAAAGGCTGCGCACCGTTATCACCCGCACCCCGTTAACCTATAATGCCAATCTTTCCCGCAGGTATCAATGCGATGTGTATCTCAAAAGAGAGGACATGCAGGTGGTACGTTCCTACAAGCTGCGCGGCGCGTACAATCTCATGAGCAGCCTCACGCCGCTTCAGCTCGCCAACGGCGTTACCTGCGCGAGCGCGGGCAATC
>CBINIO010000212.1:0-7023 GCA_966250725.1 uncultured Chitinophaga sp. | reverse complement strand
GCTGGCGAAATTGTATGCGTAAACTTAAAATCCCCCAGGAATTTAACTTGATCCACAAAGCTGATGAGCACCGTCATTGATTTACGGCATCATCGTCATTTTTTTCCGCAGCAAGCCGATATACTTTGGCTGAAATGAATATTCTCATGGCGGAAAGCAAGCCCTCCCATCTTACAGGCCTATCGCAAGCAGCAGCAGAACAGCTGCTTATGCAGCATGGTAAAAATAATATTCGCGTAAAAAAAAGAACCTTTCTTAAAACATTGCTCGGTGTGACTGCCGAACCGATGTTTATTCTCCTGCTGATCGCTACTTCCGCATATTTTATAGCGGGTGAGCCTGAGGAAGGATTGCTGACCGCTGCAGCTATCATCATCGTTACCGCGGTATCAATATATCAGGACATACGCAGCTCACACGCAATGGAAGCGCTCCGGGAATATACCCAGGAAAAAGTTGCTGTCATTCGCGATGGTGCGGAGAAGCTTATTCTGACTGAAGACCTCGTTCCTGGCGATATTGTTGTGCTTGTTGAGGGCAATCTTGTTCCAGCGGATGCGCACTTGCTGGAACAAAACGATTTTACGGTAAATGAAGCGGTTATCACAGGGGAATCGTTCCCTGTTGAAAAAAAAGCGGGAGAAGATCAGGTTATTTACCAGGGCACAACGGTCAATTCAGGAAAATGTTACGCAACGGTTACCGAAACCGGGGGGCAGACGCAGTTGGGAAAGCTTGGCAAAGCGGCCGCAGTGCTTTCGGCACCCAAAACACTGTTGCAAAAGCAGCTCGGGCGTTATGTAAAACAGCTGGCGATCTTCGGCCTCACTGCATTGGCGCTGATCTGGATCATCAATTATTCCCGTAGCGGCGATGTGGTGCAAAGCTTGCTGTTTGGCCTGGTGCTGGCGATGGCCGCCATACCGGAGGAGCTCCCCGTCGCTTTTTCCGCATTTATGGCGCTGGGCGCTTACCAGCTAAGCAAATTGGGCATCATTACCCGCAACCCCCAAGTAATAGAAAACCTTGGCACCGTGACTGTTATCTGCCTGGACAAAACCGGAACGATCACTGAAAACCGGATGACCGTCAAAAAAGTTTACATTTTTGAAGACGGCCAACTGGTTCCCGCGACAAGCCTGGAAAAACAGCGCGATGTACTTCGTTATGCCGCACTGGCAAGCGAACGCTCTCCGTTCGACGCCATGGAGAAAGCCATCCTCGGGGCGTATAGCGCGATAGCTGGCGATCAGCTCGCAGACGCCGTCATGATTCATGAATACCCGCTGGAAGGCAAACCGCCGATGATGACGCACGTTTATCAGACGGGGCATACGGCGACGGTGGCGGGAAAAGGCGCCATGGAAAGAATCCTGAATGTATGCCGGGTATCCCAGGATACATTGCCTGGCATACATTTTATCGCACGGACGGAAGCATCGAAAGGTTACAGGGTTATCGGCGTAGCCGGGGCCACCTGGAAAACGGCGCCATGGCCTAAGTCGCAGGATGATTTTGAATGGCGGCTCATCGGGCTGGTATGTCTCTACGACCCGCCCCGCGACAACATGCCCGAAGTGATCGGCAATTTTTATGAAGCGGGCATTGCCGTAAAACTGCTGACAGGGGATTATCTCGAAACAGCGGTCAATATCTCCGGGCAGGCAGGCATTAAAAGCGGCAGCGAATATCTTACCGGCGAGCAGGTGCTGACGATGACGGACGAGCAGCTCAGGACGGCTACAGAAAAGGTGAGCGTTTTTGCAAGAATGTTCCCGGAAGCGAAGCAGCGGGTCATCCAGACTTTGCAGGCCGGCAGGCAGGTCGTAGCAATGATCGGCGACGGCGTAAACGATGTGCCGGCGTTAAAAATGGCGGACATCGGTATTGCAATGGGAAAAAAGGGAGCCGAAATGGCCAGGCAGGCAGCAGATCTTATATTTACAGATGACAAGCTGGAGAAACTTACCGAAGCCATCAGGCAGGGACGTAAAATTTTCCAGAACCTGAAAAAATCGATCCGTTACATTATCACCATTCATATCCCTATCATTCTCACGGCAACATTGCCAGTGATATTCGGGTGGCGGGTGGTCAATATCTTTACGCCGGTCCATATTATTTTCCTTGAATTGATCATGGGACCTACCTGCTCACTGTTCTTCGAACGCGAACCGGTGGAAGCCGATATCATGCGGAAAGCTCCGCGGGGCCGCCGGGAAGGCATCCTGAACCGGCATGAGCTTGGCATTGGCATCACGCAGGGAGTGGTGGTAACGGCGGCGATATTGGGATTGTATTTTTTCCGTATGAAACAACAGGCCGCCGTGGAGCAGATCAGGACGGAAGTGCTCGTCACATTGTTATTCGCCAATATTTTCCTGACGTTGGTAAACCGGTCTTTTTCCGCGCATATTTTCCAGACCATTCGTTACCGGAACAACCTGGCCCCATGGGTGCTTGCATCTTCCTTCGCATTTATCGCAACCATTCTGCTGATTCCTGCAGTCCGGACTATATTCGGGCTCGCGACGCTTGAGACAAATGCTTTGTTTACCTGCATAGGGCTGGCGCTTGCCAGCGCGGGCTGGTACGAAGTATACAAATATCTCAGCCAACGATCGAAAAAGGGCTGCCTCTGACGGCAACCCTTGCTTTGATCAATTACTTCATGCTTGCTGCAACGGGAGGGTAAATTCTTTCACTGCGTCTTCCGGATCATATACTTTCATGGCACTGATGAATCTTCCAAAAATACGAAAAAGAAAATCCGGGCGGCTGATCGCCGGCATAATTGCCCGGGTTACTGATGCGTAATAAATATCGGAAAGTTCAGCACCTCCATCAAATAATCCGCATGGCTCGCTCTGAACAGGCGTGATACTGCGCTCCGGCCATACGGACCCATTACAAGGATCGGTTTCCTTTTATGCGACAGATAAACATCCAGCTCTTCTTCCACATCGCCTTTGAGTGCGATAACGTCCGTATAAGCGTAATGGCGGCTCAACCATGCATTTAGCAGACCTGTTTCCCCGGGCAACTGCCTGTCATGTCTGTTCACTTTCACCACCGTGGCTTTCATTTCCGTAAGCTCGGGAAGAATGTAAGTGAACAGCTTCATAGCCGCAAGCGCTGAAGGGCTGCCATCATAGGCAAAAACCACTTCTTCCGGACGGGCAAAAAATTTCGGCGCTATCAAAACCGGGCATTGCGCGTTATGCAGCAGCGCCTGTACAAGGGGGGAAGGCAGGAATCCGGAAGGCACTACCGCCGCCGCCGCACCCACGATCAGTATATCCGCAAAGCGGCTTTCCTCCGTAAGTATGTTCAGATCCTCCACGTACATGCGCTTGGCTGTCGCAATGGTCACTTTTCTTTCGCAAAAAAACTGAAAAGCTTCAATGTTCTTTTCCGTTTTCATCCTCCCCTCTTTATATCCGGGAACGGTTGACGCAACTACCGTTTCGACATAAGTCGTGCCGCTGATATTTCTCATCTCAGGTTTCTCCGGAAGCACTGTTTCTTCCAGGAATATGCCTGTAAGTTTGGCCCGGCACTCAGAAGCAATAAAGCAGGCCAGTTCCGCAGTACTTTCAGCCCATTCACGGCCGAAAACGACCAATATTGTCTTTTCCATTTTTTTAAGAAAGGTAAGATGCGGCATGGCCCGAAGACAATGACCACAGGCTACGGACGCATGAACTTTATCACCAGCGGCCTGGGAAAGAGATGACGACCATCATCGGATCACGGCACGTCTGTCATTCCTTTCTTTTTTTGATTAATGGAATTTTGAAGGGTAAATTTTATTCCATCATCTTAAATCCGCAGTACCATGCAATCACTATCATTAACAAAGGGAGGCAGCCTTCTCCCTGCATTCTGGGATGAATTTTTCCCCGGCTGGCTGGACTTTAACGGAAAAAAAAATTCGCCGTTCCTGACGATACCCGCCGCGAATATCAGCGAAGAAAAAGACCGCTTCAGCGTTTCACTCGCCGCGCCCGGCCTGAAAAAAGAAGATTTCAGGATCGATGTGACGGACCACCAGCTTTACGTCAGCGCTGAATCCGAATCCACCAAGGAAGAAAAAGGGGCGAAATTCACCAAACAGGAATACAACTACAGTAAATTTTCCAGGGTTTTCGACCTGCCGGAAAGCGTGATAACGGAGAAGATCAGCGCTGCCTATGCAGACGGCGTGCTTCACCTTACGCTTCCCAAAAAGGAAGAAGCGCAAAAAAGCTCCGCAAACCATCAGATTGCGGTGCAATAGGTGCAATAACAGAAACCTGCCTGAAAAAAGCCCGGTATCTCAGGATAACCGGGCTTTTAACGTATATGAATAGAGGATAGCATTGTTTATCCGGCGTTTCCGCGGTTAAATCCGCTCAGCAGCCCGGCTTCTTCAAGTACCAGCTTTCTTTTTCCCTCTGCTATGCCGGCTGCGCTCAGTGAAACGGGCCTGTCTATGAGGTCCCGGCACAGAACGGCCTGCAGGTGCAATAACCTCGATTTTTCCTGGTGACTCAGGGTGGTAAGACAGGTGACGGGGTACAGTCCCGCTTCATCGATCAGGTCTTTTAAACCTCCACCCGCAGGGTAATCCCAGGATAACAACCGCAGCCCCGCACATTCTCCGTACTGTGTGGCGTCTGAAGAAAATCTTGTATTGGTGATAAGCCAGCCGGCCAACACACCGGCGGTTCCGTTCATGGTCTTTTTATGCATAATGTCCTTAAACCTTGCGTGAACATACAGCGCGGTTTTTACGTCGCATCGTATGCCTGCCTGGTGGTACTTGCATTCGATGTAATGCATTTCAGGAAGCCTGATGGCCAGCACGTCCACTTCGTGTTTCACGCAGAAGCCGGGAACGATCATATTCGTCTGCACGATAAATTTCCGGTGGCGGAAAAGTTCGCCGACAAATTGTTCAAACGGAAAACCTGAAGGCCCTAGCTCTAGAATGGCGCGTTTCAGATGATACCGGGCGGCTACAGGCCGCGAATGCCGGCGCAGCATTTCAAACGAAAGATCGTATACATCACGGGTCGTAATACCAGGGTATATATTTTCTTTTACTTTGGCAATGATGCCATCTGCCATCTCCACAGAGGCCCCGGCCTTCAGGAGTGATCTGCGGAGCTTCTCGCCGGAAAACACCGCCTTGTTCCCGTCGGACTTTATGACGGTTTGCCCAATTATTTCATTTCCCATCTTTTATCCCAATTGACACCAAGGTAAACCGGCGTCGTGCCGTTACCGATGACAGCGATCCCATATGGTAATGACGTGCGTCATCTTTCCCCGCAGCGCACTGTCAACGCGGCGGCGCTTCTGCGTCATTTGACCGGCGTACCGCCGGGAATACCTTCGATAGCATAAATCCTTTTTTATGCACTATCAGCAGTATGCCCGTTTTTTGCCTCTTGCCCTGGCTGCGATAGCGGGCGCGTGTTCAAGAGACAGGATCTCCGTGCAAGCAGGCAACGAAATGCATGTGGCAGTGGCACAAGCATTTCCCGCAACGCAGGATACCCTGGATGCCGATACCCTCCGATATAACACTATTATGCAGCATCTGCTGCATGGCCAGCCTGCAGAAAAATGGCCAACATCCCGGCTTGCGCAGTTACCGGGAGCTTTATCGCCCTACCATAGGATCGTGGCTTATTTTACCGGCTTCAAACTGTTCTATCAAAACGATGTGAACACCGGCGGGCACCTCATGCAGCCGGATGAAGTGTTGCGGCTTTTCCCTTCACCGGTATACATTCAATATCAATAATGCTGACGAGCATCATTAAGGTGACGTCCCGCGGTCATTTCACCGGTTGTTGCATTCACTGAACTTTACTAAAAACCTGAATTATGAAAAAAGTATTGCTTGCTTTCGACGGAGGGAACTTCTCCCGGGGCGCTTTCGATTTCGTGCGTCGTCTTAACGAACAGGAGCCGATCCTGCTCGTAGGTTCATTTCTACCGAGACTGGATATTTCTTCCAGCTGGAGCTATTCGATCGGCAACATCGCCATGACATCTGCGCTGGCAGATGATCTCAATCCCGACATCGTTCAGCAAAATATAGAACGTTTCGAATCGCAGTGCCGCAGCCATTCGATCGAATACCGCGTTCATAAAAACCCCTTTGACCTGGCAATCCCGGAACTCAGGCAGGAATCGCGTTTCGCTGACGTGCTTGTCCTCGGCAGCGAGTCCTTCTATCGTCAGTTAGGATTTGAATCTCCGAACGAATACCTGCGTATGGCAATACAGGACGCGGAATGCCCGGTGATCGTTGTACCGGAACATTTTCTTTTCCCAAAAACAGTGGTGCTGGCCTATGACGGAGGTAAAGACGCGGTGTTCGCCATCAAACAATTCGCCTGTTTGTTTCCATCCCTCGCGATGCTGGACACTACGTTGCTGTACGCTTCTTCAAATAAGCAGGCCGGCCTGCCGGAAGAGGAATTTATCAAAGAGCTGGCTGCGAGGCATTATCCCAGGCTTACGTTGAAAAAGCTCGAAGATAAACCGGGCCATGTGGCAGCCGATGTGCTGGACGCACTGGAGGCACCGGTCGTGGTCTGCGGCTCTTACGGACGTTCCGATCTTTCCATGATGTTCAAAAAAAGCTTTGCGGCGGGCATCATCAATGAACGGGAAGTTCCACTGTTTATCGCTCACTTTTAAATAGTTCTGCCATGCTGCATTTCCTGTTGCTGCCCGCATTAGCGCCACGTCCGATTTTAACGGCAGACTCAGCAGTACCATCACCGGACAACAGGCTCACCGTCATTTTTAAAAGATGCGGGCAGCTATAAATTAGCGTTAAAACATAGTCTCATGAAAAAGATAATTGCCGCGGTTGACGCGCTCCACTTTACCGAAAACGAACTCAGAAGCTATCGCTACGTGGCTGACAAAGCGCGCGGCCATCTTACCATACTATTCCTTGAAAATATTGCCGGCGAATCGGTTCTTCAAACCACGACGCTGGAAACCGGGTACCTGAAT
>CBINIO010000211.1:0-7029 GCA_966250725.1 uncultured Chitinophaga sp. | reverse complement strand
CGTGGTGATAGGCGGCGGCTTTGCCGGGCTGAACTTCGTGAAGCGCCTTTTTCATAACAAACATTACACGGTAACGGTAGTTGACAAAAACAACTACAATTATTTTACGCCGCTGCTGTACCAGGTGGCTACCGCTTTCCTGGAGCCTTCCAGCATCAGCTATCCTTTCCGCAGGCTGTTCCGGAAAGACGGCGTTACGTTCCGCATGGCGACGCTGACGAAAGTAGACACCGCCAGCCGGATACTTCATCTTGACGACGGCGGCGAGCTGGGTTACGACCTCCTCGTGTTCGCGGCAGGCTCGCGCACTAATTTTTTTGGCAACGACGCGCTGCGGCACAAGTCATTTTCCCTGAAAGGGATCGACGACGCCCTTTACCTGCGCAACGAACTATTAAAAACGCTCGAAAAAGCGTCGCTGGAGAAAGACCCTGTAGAGCGGGAAAAGCTGCTGACGGTCGTGATCGCGGGCGGCGGCCCTACCGGCGTGGAAGTAGCGGGCATGCTGGCGGAAACGAAAAAGTACATCCTCGGGAGCGATTACCCGAGCCTGAGAAAAGCGTCCGGGAACATTTACGTGATAGACGGATCGCCACACCTGCTGGCGCCGATGAGCGACAAAACGCATACCGCCGCCTGCAAAGCATTGCACAAGCTTGGTGTGAAAGTAAAACTGAATACGCAGGTGAAGGACTTTGTCAATGACGAGGTGCTGCTGTCCGACGGCTCCGCCATCGCCGCAAAAACGCTGATATGGGCGGCCGGCGTGGTGGCGAATGTTTTCCCCGGCATCGATGCGGCCAGCATCGGCAAAGGCAGCCGCATGATCACCGACGCTTTTAATAAAGTGAAGGGTTACGAGGATGTGTACGCCATCGGCGACATCAGCATCCAGTTTACGGACAAGGCGTACCCCAACGGGCACCCGCAGCTGGCGCAGCCGGCCATCCAGCAGGGCAAAACCCTCGCTAAAAACCTGCTGCGGATAGCCGGAGGCCGCGAGCCGAAACCGTTCAAATATTTTGACCGCGGAGACATGGCGATCATCGGCAAACAGTTTGCGGTAGCCGATCTCTTTAAGCACAAAGTGCACCTGGGCGGCCTGCTCGGCCTGCTGGGATGGCTTTTTATACACGTTATGTCCCTGGTGAATTACAACAATAAAATAAAAACGCTTTACAACTGGACCGTGGCCTATCTCACGAAAGACCAGGCGCTGCGCCTGATCTTCCGCCCGGGAAGCCGCGAGAACCGGTGCTGACAAATAAAATCTTTTATCATGCTGAGCTTTAAACAATTTTTCAGTTCCTCGCTGGGCAAAAAGCTGGTGATGTCTATGACGGGCCTGTTCCTCTGCCTTTTCCTCATCGTGCACCTCGGCGGCAACCTCACGCTGTTCGCCGGGGACGAAGGGTATGCGTTTAATATTTACGCGCATTTTATGACGCATTTTCTGCCGGTGGAGATCATCTCGTATATACTGTATATTTCCATTATCATACATTCCATTTACGCACTGGTGCTTACGGTGGAGAACCGCCGCGCACGCCCGGTGAAATACCAGTATGCCGCCAAATCGCCTGCCCGCTGGGCTTCGCTGAACATGGGACTGCTGGGCAGCGTCATTTTCCTGTTCCTCGTGATCCATATGACCAACTTCTGGGGGCGTTATAAATTTACCGAAGGCACTTACCGGGAATACAGGAAAGATATAATGACGGGACAGATCACTTCCACCGTATACCTGCCGCCGCCGGACTTTGAATATGCCGTGATCACGGAAGGGAATACGGAGATCGTGCGGGTGAAAGATCTGTACGCGATCGTATCGCACAGCTTCAGCCTGCTTTGGTATGTAACGCTTTATCTCGTGGCGATGGTGGCGGTGGCCTATCATTTGTATCATGGCTTCCAGAGCGCGTTTCAAACGGCGGGGCTGGAAAGCCGGCGGTATACGCCGGTTATACGGTTCATCGGCGTCTGGTTTTTTGCGATCCTCATCCCGCTGGCGTTCGCATCGATGCCGGTGGTGTTTTATATCAAGAGCCTTTTGTAATAGCGGCGGAAGGACAGTGAAAGCCTTTGCGGGAACGCAAGGGCTTTGCTGTTTCTGCCTGTTATTTCTATCGTGCGGGCGCCGGTATATATTCCGGTAGAAAGGCATTGCCATGCCCTCGCTGATAACAAAAACAACAAGGACTTTGCGATAATCGCAAAGTCCTTTGCTGGTTTCCAATTTGGGGTTTCCTGTAACTGTCTGTTTGCTGTTTGATTTTTTCAGTTATACAACGGGCACGGCCATACGTACTTCCACGATAGCGCCATACTGGATGATGGGGCAGCCTTTGGCAATGTCAACCGCATCGTCGTAATCTTTTGCTTTGATCAGGAAAAGCCCGCCGATGGATTCTTTGCCTTCGGCATACGGGCCGCTGAGCACCTGTTCTTTCTTTTTGTCGTGCCTGATCACCCTGCCGTCTACGTCCCAGCGTTTGGGAGGCGCTACCAGCCTGTCCTGCGCGGCGATGCCCGCTACCCAGTCCTGGTAAGGTTTCAGGGCTGCTTTCATCTGCTCGGGCGTGGGCGTAGGGTTTGCGCTGGTGAGGTCCCGGTGGATCACTAAGAGAAATTCCTGCATGTTGTTTGTTTTTTTTAAAATGAATATTTGATGATAAGCGTTGAAAAGAACTTCCAGGCTTGCCGGGCGCCGATGTGTCGTTGCGTTGCTGACCGGATGTCGCGGGAACCGCGCCGGCGTTTGGGGGCCATCATGCGCGAACGGGTGGAAAGCGCATGCCATTTACAACAGCCGCAACGAGCTGACACCCGTCATCTTCGTTACAAGCGGGACCGGGCAAGCCCTGGAAGTTCAGGAAAGCGGATGCGCGTCAGGCCTTGACGGGCTGTTTGGCGAACCATGCCGCGAAATCCGTCTGCCCGAGGCGGGGATGCGCGCCGGGGCCGGGCACCAGCGACTGGTCGTCGATAGCGGCGCCGAAGTACCGTGCGTTCACATCGGAGATCACCGTGCGCGGGTCGTTCATCTCGCTTAAATAACGGGCTACGAGCGCGGACAGGCTTACAACATGCGGGCCTGCGATCTCCACCGTACCGTTTACCGGCGCGTTTACGGCTACATCCGCAACGGCTGCCGCCACATCGTCCGATGCGATCGGCTGCACTGCCGCCGGTGATAAATGAATGGCTTCGCCCTGCGCGGCAGACGCTGCGATACCGCCGAGGAATTCAAAGAATTGCGTGGAGTGAACAATGGAGTAAGGAATGCCGGAGCTTTTGATCAGCGCTTCCTGCGCGGCTTTCGCGCGGAAGTAGCCGCTTTCCTGCAGGCGCTCGGTGCCTACGACAGACAGTGCGATGTGATGTTTTACACCGGTCTTCTTTTCGGCGGCCATCAGGTTGCGGCCGGAGGTCTGGAAGAAGTCCATTACCGCTTTGTCTTCAAAAGAAGGGGAATTGGCGACGTCTATCACCACGTCGGCGCCGGTCAGCACATCGTCCAGCCCTTCGCCGGTGATGGTGTTCACGCCGGATGCGGGAGAAGCGGCGACCACTACATGCCCCTGTTCGCGGAGCCTTGCTACTGTTTTGGAGCCGATAAGGCCGGTCCCGCCGATTACAACTATTTTCATGATCTGAAGATTTAATATGCCTGCGCGCAGGCGGTTGCAAGAATTTTTTTGCTGAAGCCGGCCGGCTGTTTTTAATTGCAGACCGTGCCGGTTTTATCCGCGTGATACTTTGCAAGCAAAATGCCAGTGGGTTATTGGTTTGAGATTCAGTGGATTGTGTGAATCCGCGTTATTTTTATTTCACGGAATAACGAGGATTGCTGCGTGTTTCACGAAATACAGCGGGTTTGCGAAAACTGGAATATTCCCTATCTTACCAGCCAATTATCCCCCAAAACCCATGAAACATGTAATTGTATTACTGCTTATTGCCACCTTCATATCCTGCCGAAAAGATGCCGAAAAACCCACCCTTCCCGATCAGCCGGGAGCAGCGGTCGTGCGCCTGCAACTGCAGGGGGATTTTCTTACGTCGGAAAGTCCGCTGCCTAATGGGCGACAGACGGAAGGATCGCAGGGTTATGCAAAAACGTTGCGGGATAGTACGTTGTATGCGGTGATGGTGGATTGGCCGGGCCGCTGGCCGGGATCCTGGGATCGGTATTCCAGCGGCCTCTTCAACCAGCGCGATTCCATTATACTGCTGCTGCCGAAAGATACTGTTGCCCGCATCAGCGCTTATGTTTACCGAAAAGGTTCCGGTGAAGGTTTGTATTACGAGATGCGAAGCGGGGTGCAGTACTTTGTTGAGCCGCTAAAGGCTGAACTGACAAACCAGATGGATTCATTGCATAGAGCATACTACAATGAGATGACGGATACGTTGAGCTGGCTCCAGCTGGCCGACCCGGCCAATCTGTCGCAGGCGCTGCCCTTTACGGAACTGGGTGAGATCGATGCTCACTATGGCACTATCGCCATTTCCACAACAGCGCCGCCGCCGATTGTCAACCTGCCCATGAAAAGAGCGGCTTTTGGCGTACAGCTGGCAGCCGACAATTTCACCACAGGCAAACTGCTGCTGGAGTTTCCCGGCAGTGTTTACAGACCAATGGCCCAACCACAAAGCATAATGCCGGCAGGGCTTTCCGAGGTTTTTATTTACTCCGCCGATGTTTTCAAGCACCAGGATACTTTTTGGGGAGGCGGGCTGGAAGTAAGCATCAAATGGATAAAAGCCCCTGGCGATACGGTGTCCCTCGGCCAAAAAAACGTACAGTTCAAACGCAACGTCCTCACCCGTTTGAAAGTCACCCTTCCCGGCACGGGCAGAAGCAGCGCCCCGGCCGGTATCATCGAAACCCATTCCGCATTACCGCAATAAATCCCTTGCTAATAATGAGATGTCTTTTTTTCTTTCTCGCCGCCATATGCATTACCGCTGTCGCTTGTAAAAAGAGTAAAACAAAACCAACGCCGCCGGAACCGCCGGTGGAAGAACCGGGTTTTGTACAGCTGCGCCTGCGTTTGACAGGCGAGCTGCTGACTTCGGAAGGGCCGCTGCCAAACGGCCGGCAGTATACGGACAGTACGATATACAACGTCATCGTGAATCGCACCGCAACACCTTTTACTGTCTATGCCGGAGGTATGTTCGACGATGCGGGCGCTATTTCGCTGGAGCTGCCGGTAGCGGAGAAATTCGACATCAGTGTACGCGCATTCAAAAAAGGTACCGGCGGCGGCTTGTATTATATCTGGCAGAACGGGCTGCCTTATTTCGACTATCCCTTACAGGCGCACCTGAGCAATAAAATAGATACCACCTATCGCAGTACGGAAGATACGGTGAGTTGGCTTCAGGTAATGGACCCTGCCGATACGACTAAATATGTTGGAAGAAAGGATTACCCCGAGCTGGACGTGTTCCGCGGTACTGCCACCATTACCGTAATGCCGGAGCCGGTAAGTGTTTCCATCAATATGAAACGGCTGTCTTTCGGCGTACAGCTTGGCTCGCCCAATTTTACCGGCGGGAAGTTGATCCTGGAACTGCCGGGTGCGGAGACGAAAAGCGTAACACCGGCGGACATCGATTCAAAATATTTCATATTTGCGTCCGACCTTTTCAAACGCAGCGGCGAGTTCAGCCGGAACGTAAAAGTAAATTGGGAAAAACCCGACGGCACGATCGTACCGCAAGGCGAAAAGCTCATCACCTTCAAACGCAATGTGCTCACCAAAATACAGGTGACCGTTTCCGACAGCGGCCGCACCACCCTCAATCCCATCATCACCGAAACCGATTGGAGCAATACCGAAACCGTCGATTTCTGACCGCATAACAAAGCGGGTCATTTTATAAAATAATCCGCTTTGGCGATGTTGAGCTTTCTCATTTTGGAATGCAGCGTGGTGCCAGGGATCTCCAGTATCTCCGCGGCGCCGCCTGCGCCGGAGATCTTCCCGCCGCAGCGTTTCAGCACGTCGATGATATACGTCCGTTCGATCTGTTCCAGCGTTCTGGAGGAAGCGGGTTTTGTCTCCCCGTCCTCATCGGGGCGGGAGCCCGGCAGCTGTATCTCTTTGAGCACCTCGCCTTCGCTGAGCAGGATGCCCCTTTCGATCTGGTGCTCCAGCTCGCGCACGTTCCCCGGCCAGTCGTAGCTTTTTAACTGTTTGAGCACTTTCGCGGAAATGCCGGTCACCTTTTTACCGATGTTCTTGCTGAATTTCGCGATGAACGCGTTGGCGAGCGGCGCGATGTCTTCCAGGCGGTCGCGGAGCGGCGGCAGGTGAATGGGGAACACGTTGAGCCGGTAATACAGGTCCGACCGGAAGCGCCCCGCCTTTACTTCCGCTTCGAGGTTGCGGTTGGTGGCGGCGATGATGCGCACGTCCACCTTGATGGTGTTTTTCCCGCCGATCCTTTCCAGTTCCCGCTCCTGCAATACGCGCAACAGTTTCACCTGCAGTTCCAGCGGCATCTCGCCGATCTCGTCGAGAAAGAGCGTGCTGTTGTTGGCCAGCTCGAACTTCCCGATGCGCCGGTCTATCGCGCCGGTGAACGCGCCTCTTTCATGCCCGAACAATTCGCTTTCGATCAGGTGCGTGGGCAGGGCCGCGCAGTTCACTTTCACCATCAGCTTGTTTTTCCGCGGCGACGCGTTGTGAATGGCGCGCGCGATCAGCTCCTTGCCGGTGCCCGTTTCGCCCAGCAGCAGCACGGTGGAAGCCGATTCGGCCACCTGCGTCATCAAACGGTATACTTTCTGCATCTGAACGCCGTTGCCCACGATCTCCGAAAAATTGTAGATCGTTTTGATCTGCTCGCGCAAATAATCGTTCTCATGCTCCAGCTTCTGCTTGTATTCGAGGATCTTTTCGTTGGCCCGTATGTTGGAAATCGCGATGGATATCTGCGCGCAAATGCCTTTCAGGATAGTGAGGTTGCCTTCGTTGAGCAGCAGCCAGAGGGTGCCCAGGTTGGTATTGCCCG
>CBINIO010000210.1:0-7063 GCA_966250725.1 uncultured Chitinophaga sp. | reverse complement strand
GGAAGGAGTCGAACAGCGCCGAGGTCTCGTCGTTGAGCACGCCGGGCAGCAGCCTTCCGATGGCGTCCACCACTACGGCGGCCGCCAGCTCCCCGCCGGACAGCACGAAGTCGCCGATGGAGATCTCCATGGTCACGAAATGCTCCCTCACCCGCTCGTCGATGCCTTTGTAATGACCGCAGATCAGCAGCAGGTTGCCTTTCAGGCTGAGACGGTTCGCCATTTTCTGGTTAAACGTCTGCCCGTCCGGCGTGAGATAGATGATCTCGTCGTACACGGTCTCTTTCTGCAGGGCCTCGATGGCGTTCACCAGCGGCTCTATCATCATCACCATGCCCGCGCCGCCGCCAAACTGGTAATCGTCCACCTGGTTCTGCCGGAAATTGGAGTACCGGCGCAGGTGATGCACGTTCACTTCCAGCAGCCCCTTGTCTTTCGCCCGTTTCATGATGGAATGGGCAAAGGGGCTTTCCAGCAGCTCCGGCAGTACAGTGATGATATCTATCCGCATAAGGTTCGTTTTTAACGATACCGGCCTCCAAAGGCCGGGTACAGCGCCGCACGCGCCTATTTAAAAAGCTGTTTTAACCTAAATATATGTCCAGCAAGCCTTCCGGCAGCTCCAGCCGTACCAGCTGCTTCTTTTTGTCCACTTTCAGCAGCGTTTGCTCGTTGAGCGGCAGCAGCATTTCCTTTTCCTTGTAGGTGACCCGGGCCAGCACCTGGTGCGGCATTTCGATGATCTCCTCGATCACGCCGAGGGCGCCTTCCACGCTGTCTTCCACCTTGTAGCCGAGCAGCGAGAGCGGGGCGGAGCCGGAGGCCTGGGCCTTGAAGTCCGCTTCTTCGAGATACACGCCCTTTTGCAGCATCTTGCGGGCCGCTTCCCGGCTGTCGATCCCTTCGAGCTTGACAAAGACATGTTCGGCGTCTTTCGCTTTGGCGCGCTGCAGGAAATAGGGCAAAAAGCTGTCCTTCCGCTCTTCGATAAAAACGGCGGCCACGTCTTTCAGCGCGGTGCGTTTGCCGAGACTGTGGCGGAGAATGAACTCCCCGTCCGTGCCATGCGTGGCGCTCAGCTTGCCGATATTGAAATAATTAGCCATAAGGCAGGAACCTTGTAAAAGCAGAAAGGGAATCTTTGCGAGCAAATCTTCCCTTTCTGAAATATGTTATTTTTTGCCGGATTATGCTTCGGGAGCTTCTTCGCCGCCTTCAGCAGCTTCTGCTGCGGGGGCGCTGGGCGCTTCCTCCACTTTCCTTACAACCGGCTGCGCAGCGCGTACGGCCCTTTTCTGGCTTTCGCGGCGTGCGGATACTTTCTCTTCGTGGTCAGCCTGCCATTGCTCGAATTTGGTGTAAGCGGTAGGCTCGTCGAACAGACCGAGTTTAACCCCTCTGAGAAGGTGTTTCAGGTACAGTACGCCTTTGAAGGACAGGATGCGCCTAACGGTATCGGTCGGCTGTGCGCCTTTCTGCAGCCAGCGGAGCGCTTTCTGCGTATCGATGTTGATAGATGCGGGTACAGTCAAAGGATTGTAGGTACCGATTTTCTGGATGAATTTACCATCCCTGGGCGCGCGGGCGTCAGCCACAACAATAAAGTAAAAAGGTCTTTTTTTCGCGCCGTGTCTCTGTAATCTGATCTTTACTGGCATAAATAAGTCGAATTATTTTTTGCGAGTTGTTAAAAAATATTGTTTCTAATTCGGGCAGCAAATGTAGCGTTAAAATTGAAATTCTCAAAACAAAATTTAACTCTGAAATTTACTGCTATATTTTATTGTCTCATTTTCAAACCCTTCGCCCCACCGGGGATTTTGTTCATCATCTTCATCATCTGCCGCATCTGCTCGAACTGTTTCATGAACTGGTTCACGTCCTGTATCTCCTTGCCGGCGCCTTTCGCGATCCTCCTGCGGCGGCTGCCGTCGATCAGGTCGGGGTTGGCGCGCTCGCCGGGCGTCATGGAATTGATCATGGCCTCGATGCCTTTAAAGGCGTCGTCGCTGATGTCCAGATCCTTCACCGCTTTGCCCACGCCGGGGATCATGCCCAGCAGGTCCTTGATGCTGCCCATCTTTTTGATCTGCTGCAGCTGCTCTTTAAAGTCGTCGAAGTCGAACTGGTTCTGCCGGATCTTTTTCTCCAGCTTTTTCGCCTGCGCTTCGTCGAACTGCGCCTGGGCCCTTTCCACGAGGGTGGTGATGTCGCCCATGCCGAGTATGCGCTGGGCCATACGCTCGGGGTAAAATACGTCGAGCGTGTCCAGCTTTTCGCCCATGCTCACGAACTTGATGGGCTTCTGTACGGTGTAGGTGATGGTGAGGGCCGCACCGCCGCGGGTGTCGCCGTCCAGCTTGGTGAGCACGATGCCGGAGAAGTCCAGCCGCTCGTTGAACGCCTTCGCGGTGTTCACCGCGTCCTGGCCGGTCATGGAATCCACCACGAACAGCACTTCCTGCGGGTCCACGGCTTTTTTCACATTGCTTACCTCGGTCATCATCACTTCGTCCACCGCGAGGCGGCCGGCGGTGTCGATGATCACGATGTTGTTGCCTTGGGCTTTTGCGTGCTTGACGGCGTTCTCGGCGATCTGCACGGCGTTTTTGTTCTCGGGCTCGCTGTATACTTCCACCCCTATCTGCCCGCCCAGCACTTTCAGCTGGTCGATGGCCGCGGGACGATAAATGTCCGCCGCCACGAGCAGGGGCTTTTTGTTCTTTTTGGACTGGAGGAAATTGGCCAGCTTGCCGGAGAAGGTGGTTTTACCGGAACCCTGCAGGCCTGCGATGAGAATGACGGTGGGGTTGGTCTTGACGTCCAGCTCCGATTCGGTGCTGCCCATCAGCTCCACCAGCTCGTCCTTTACGATCTTTACCATGAGCTGGCCAGGTGAAATGGCGGTGAGCACCTTTTCGCCGAGCGCCTTGTCTTTCACCTTATCGGTAAAGTCCTTGGCGATCTTGTAGTTCACGTCCGCATCCACGAGCGCCCTGCGGATCTCCTTTACCGTCGCCGCGATATTAATCTCCGAGATGCGGCCTTCGCCTTTGAGTTGTTTGAAGGCCCCTTCGAGCCGCTCCGATAATGATTCAAACATATAGTATGCTGGTAAAAATTTTGGATTGCAAAAATACGGTTTCTATAAACTAAAAAAGTAAAAAAGATGGCCGGCATTGCAGCGGACCTTCTTTTTTACTTTTTCAGCTGGTGCTTTATGAACCGGCTCAGCCTCCCAGGTAGTTGCGCAGCAGTTTGCTGCGGCTGGTGGTGCGGAGCTTGGTGATCGCTTTATCTTTGATCTGGCGCACCCTTTCGCGGGTGAGGCCGAATTTTTCGCCGATGTCCTCGAGGCTCATGGGATGTTCCACGCCGATGCCAAAATACAGCATGATCACGTCTTTCTGGCGGTCGGTGAGGGTGCTCAGCGAACGTTCGATCTCGCGGCGGAGGGAATCGTGATGGTCCAGCTCCTCGTCTGCGCTCACGGCGTTCGGGTTTTCGAGCACGTCCAGCAGGGAGTTGTCTTCCCCGTCGATAAACGGCGCGTCCATGGACACGTGGCGGGCGGCTACGCCGAGGGTGGCTTCTACTTCTTCGGTATTGATCTCGAGGATGGTGGCCAGCTCGTCGGGCGAGGGCTCACGCTCGAATTCCTGTTCAAGTTGTGAATATGCTTTGCTGATCTTGTTGGACAGCCCTACTTTGTTGAGCGGGAGGCGAACGATGCGGGATTGTTCGGCCAGGGCCTGCAGAATGCTTTGGCGGATCCACCAAACGGCGTAAGAGATGAACTTGAAACCGCGGGTCTCGTCAAAACGCTGGGCGGCTTTGATCAGGCCGAGGTTGCCTTCGTTGATAAGATCTGAAAGGGATAAGCCCTGGTTCTGGTACTGTTTGGCAACGGATACCACGAAACGCAGATTGGCTTTGGTCAGCTTCTCTAAAGCCCTTTGGTCCCCTTGTTTGATGCGGATCGCCAGATTCACTTCTTCTTCCGGCGTAATGAGATCCACTTTGCCGATCTCCTGCAGATACTTTTCTAGCGACTGTGATTCACGATTCGTAATTGACTTCGTGATTTTGAGTTGGCGCATTGACATAGCACGGGAACAGTTACAGGTTATTAATAAGTTAATTTAGAAGAATGCTAGACAAAAATAACTTTTTTTAGATACCACCCAAAAAAAATTACTTCCCATTGAATCATGTTCAAGCTAAATCGATTGTTGGCTAGTTTCCATTCGGATAATACTGTATTAACCAAACCCGGTACTGTATTCACTTCCGTATTCCGCGCACGATGGTCAGCAAGCCTGACTAAATAAATAAAAAACTGCCGGATACATAATCAGAAAATTTCATATTTCAAATTATGATCAGGTTTGAGAATGAAATAGTTAATATATCGAAAATTTTCTAAAATTTATTTTGATAGGATGAAAAAATTTCTATAATTGCAGGCAGATGATTTTGATTTAATAATAATACTGTGCGATGTCAAAGAAAGTGCAATATGAGTTAGAATACCCGGTTCGGTGCTCTCCAAGTATCCTTTATGAATTTCTTTCCACCCCTGCCGGCTTGCAGGAATGGTTTGCAGATAAAGTAGATCTCCGCGACAATGTTTTTTCTTTTTCCTGGAACGGATCAACGGAAGAGGCAGAAGTAATGGACCAGGAGGAAGACGAGTACATCCGTTTACATTGGTTACACGCTCCAAAAAACGAATTCTTCGAATTCAGGATCCAGATTTCCGAAGTTACCAATATGACCATACTGGTGATCAGAGATTTCGCCGAAAAGAAAGAAGTGGCCGATCAAAGCCAGCTGTGGGATTACCAGATCAAAGATCTTTTCCACCGTATAGGCAACTAGTCCTCCCCCTTCAGCATATCCAGCAGTGCCGCGTACTGGGCCACTGCAACGGGTATCATTTTCCCCCACTCCTCTAAATCATACTTCTTAGCGAATTTCACGAACGGTCTTTCCGCCAGCTGCGCCCATTGCGAAGGCGTGAGCGACCGCACGCCCCGGTAGTTGTCGCCGCCAAAATGATGCTGCCAGGGATCGTCGTGCACGCATACGTACCAGCCCGCTTCCGCCAGCCGGCCCTGCATACGCAGGATGCGCGGCCTGTACGTCTCCAGCGAGCCACCCGCCAGGTGCAGCGTAAGACTGAAAAAACGCCCCCACCAGAAAAACGTGCGGCAGGCGAAAATACTGTCACGGCTGAACGAACGGGGATAGTCGAGCATCACGTAAGGCAGGCCCTCGTACTGCTCGCCTTTGCTGATCTTTGGCGGCTGCGCCTGCGCGCCGTGCATCGCGCTGATCTGCGGCGCCGCCGCCATGGCCTGCTGCAGCGCGCCGAAAAGTCCGTATACTTTCCCGATGATGCGGTTTTTGACGAGAAGCCACTCCGCGTCCCGCACCATGCTCATTTCCTTGCCGTTCAGCTCAAATGTGCCCATGAAAATAAATTAACGCTTTTTTTGATCTGCCGCCGCTTCGAGCTTCAGGGATTCGTGTTAACTTTGTGCGGCTGGTTTACAAAAGTATACTGAATACCAGTCAGTTTCACATTTTTCAATTTAATTTCCGTTGAGCGGTTGTGAAGAAACTCGATAAACTCATCATAAAGACCTTCGTAGGGCCGTTCGTAGCCACTTTTTTCGTGACGCTTTTTGTGCTCATCATGCAGTTCGTGTGGAAGTACATCGACGATCTCGTGGGCAAAGGGCTGGATACGCCGGTGATCGTGGAGCTGCTCGTGTATACCAGCGCCAGCCTCGTGCCGCTGGCGATGCCGCTGGCCGTGCTGCTTTCTTCCATCATGACCTTCGGCAACCTCGGCGAGAGCTTCGAGCTGGTGGCCATCAAATCCGCCGGCATCTCGCTGCTGCGTTTTATCAGGCCGCTGTTCATCCTCTCCGCCTTCATCGCCCTCGGCGCATTCCTTTTCGCCAACTACATCATCCCCATCGCCAACCTGCGCGCAAAATCGCTGCTGTACGATATCACACAGTCCAAACCCGCCTTCAATATCAAACAGGGCGTGTTTTACAGCGACATCCCCTATTACGTGATCAAGGTGGCGAAAAAAGACCCGGACAACAAGACCATCCACCAGGTGATGATCTACGACCGCTCGCCCAACGGCAGCAGCAGCAGCCCCCGGCTGATACTCGCCGAAAAAGGCACCATGGAGCTGTCGCCGGACAAACGGTATCTCAACTTCACGCTGGAGAACGGCTGGCGGTATGAAGAAAGGGAGAACAACCGCCGGAGCGGCGGCCGCGAGCTGATCCGTCTCGGGTTCAAGACCTACATCAAACCTTTCGACCTGAAAGCGCTGGCGTTCGACCGCCTGCCGCTGGACGCCTTTGCCTCCAACCAGCAGATGCTCAACATCCGGCAGCTGGACGAAGGGCTGGATTCCCTGCGGCGCATCGACTCGGTGCACACCCGTACCGTACATGCCTATGTGACCACGCGTTATCCTTTTTATAAATGGAACGACACCGGCTGGCTGGCCTCCGCGCCGCCGCTCAAGGTGGACAAGTTCCTGGACGTCATCCCGGAAAAATCGCAGCGGTACGTGATGGAGCGCGTGGAGTCCAACCTGCGCGAAACCGAAACGTCGCTCACTTCCAGCGCGAAGGACTATTCGGACAACCAGGCCAAGATCGCGCTCTTCAAAGTGGAATGGCAGCGCAAGTTCTCGCTGGCAGCGGCCTGCATCGTCATGTTCCTGATCGGCGCGCCTTTGGGTTCCATCATCCGCAAAGGCGGGCTGGGCACGCCGCTGGTGTTCGCGGTGATCTTCTTCGTGATATTCAACATCTTTTTCATGACCGGTGAAAAAATGGCGCGTAAAGACGTGATGGCGTCGTGGAGCGGGATGTGGCTCGCCAATATCGTGCTGCTGCCTATCGCGGGATTTCTTGTGTATAAAGCCATGAACGATTCCAACCTCTTTAATAAAGAAGCGTACTTCAGGGCGTACCAGACGTTTAAGAAGAATGTGCTGCGGCGCGGGCGCAGCGCGCATGAGGTG
>CBINIO010000209.1:0-7126 GCA_966250725.1 uncultured Chitinophaga sp. | reverse complement strand
GACGAAGCTGAACGTGAGCGCGCCTGTATTGCTGCCGGCGTACGCGTGATAGAAATGAACTTCCTGCCGGACGTGTACGTGCATTGCGAAAAATGCAACGGCCGCCGGTACAACCGCGAAACCCTCGAAATACGTTATAAAGGCAAATCCATCAGCGACGTGCTGGACATGACGGTGGAAGAAGCCGTCGAGTTCTTCCAGCCGGTGCCTTATCTTTACCGCAAGATCAAGACGCTCCAGGATGTGGGCCTTGGTTACATCACGCTCGGCCAGAGCGCGGTAACCCTCTCCGGCGGCGAGGCCCAGCGTGTGAAAGTAGCCACCGAGCTGTCGAAAAAAGACACCGGCAAAACGATCTACATCCTCGACGAACCTACCACGGGCCTGCATTTCCAGGACATCCAGCTGTTGCTGAACGTGCTGAACAAGCTCGTGGAACGCGGCAACACCGTGCTGGTGATCGAGCACAACCTGGACGTGGTGAAAGTGGCGGATTACGTGGTGGACCTCGGGCCGGAAGGCGGCGAAGGCGGCGGGCAGATACTTTGCACCGGCACCCCCGAAGAGGTCAGCAAATGCAAGGAATCCCATACCGCCGTATTTTTGAAAAAAGAACTAAAGAAATAGGCGGCCGTGCCAACCCATCGCTGTATGAAATATTACCTGTTGCTGATAGCAGTTTTTACGGCGGGCCTCATCGCCTGCGACGACGATACCAAGGTATGCGACCTGGACACGCGCACCGAAGCGCGCGCCATTTTCCGCTATCTCAACCCGAACAATAATAACGTGGAAGAAGACACGATCTTCCCGAGAGTGACCTTGTTCGCACTGGGGAAAGACAGCATCTACAAAAAACGGAGCGGTCTTTCAGGCATGCAGTTCCAGCTGGACAGGAACACGGACAGCGCCCGGTATTATTTCCAGACGGACTCCGCGCGCGTCGCGGATACGCTCACCTTCCGCTACACGCGCCAGCCGCATTTTATCTCAGCGGGCTGCGGGGTAGTGATGTATTTTAACATCGACACGGTTTTTTCCACCACGCACGTCGTACAGTCTGTATCAATTACCAGTAAGCAAGTAACGGAAGAAAATGAAAATACGATCATACTGCATTTTTAGCGTGCTGCTGCTGAGCGCGGTAACCGCCACGGCCCAGTCCAAAAAGGATTCGGTAAAGACCATCATGATCGATGTGCCGGCCGGGCTGCGCGTGGGAGTTGATCTGACGCGTTTCGCCATCCCGTTTTTCCAGCCGTACCGCCGCGACGCTACCGTGGTGCTGGACGCCCGTTACAAGGACCGCATCTATTTTGCGGCGGACGTAAGTTATAACCGCACCAATCACGCCGATTCCAATTACTCCTATAAAAGCAGCGGCGTGGGTATTTCCATCGGCGCGAACTACAACCTCCTGAAGAAGCAGATACCAAAAGAGAATTTTATGCTGTACGGGGGATTCAAATACGGATTTTCGCTTTTTACGTATGAAATGCCCGGTTACACCATCCACAGCGATTACTGGGACGATTACCAGGGCAGCCGGGGCGCGGCCACTAAAACGGGGCATTGGGTGGAATTGTCGCTGGGCATCAAAGTAGAGGTGCTGAAAAATTTCTACCTCGGCTGGAGCCTGCACGACCGCATCCTGCTGAACAGGACGCTGTCCAAAAGCGATTTCCCGCCGCTGATCATCCCCGGTTTCGGGAAAGGGTATAAAGGGAATGCGTTCGATGTGCAGTACACGATCTCTTATCTTTTCCCGATGTATAAGGTGAAACAGGCGATGAAGGTGAAGTAGGGGGATGGGATACAACAAACCGGCCCGGAAACACACGTTCCGGGCCGGTTTCGTATTATAAAGCCGCTGACCGCATCACCGGGTGGTGAAAGGTCAGGAACCTTAGCTGTCAAATTCTTCGGGCGTTTTTTCATCGCCGGTATTGCGGTCGAAGCCGCCACCGCTGCTGCCGCCACGGTCGTAACCACCGCCTCCGCGATCGTATCCGCCGCCGCGATCATAGCCGCCACCGCCGCTTCCTCCGCGATCGTAGCCACCGCCACGATCGTATCCGCCACCGCCACGGTCATAACCACCGCCACGGCCGCCGCGATCGTAACCACCTCCGCCGCCACGGTCGTATCCGCCGCCGCCGCGATCATAACCTCCGCCGCCACGGCCGCCGCGATCATACCCGCCGCCGCCACCGCGATTGCCGCCGCCGAAGCCGCCGCGGCCACCGCCGCCACCGCCGCCACCGCCGCCACGGTTTCCGCCGCCGCCAAATCCGCCGCGACCGCCGCCGCCAAAACCGCCACGGCCACCGCCGCCACGGGGCTGCTTTTTCTCAATGCCCCACATATAACCTTCCCTGAAACGGATGATCCCGCGGTTGTCCGCGCCGTATTTGCCCCAGGCGAAACCGGAGCCTACGGGTTTGTTGCGCAGGTCGGCCACCATATAGTTGAAAGGCAGCTGCCTGGCGAATTCCGCCAGCTCCGCGTCCTCGGAATAACGGGCCTCGTCGCGGGAGATCAGGCCGTCCTCGCGGTTCCAGATATCGTTCACCACGATCTCGTGCACCACGTCGATGCTCGATTTTTTGATCTCTTTGCCGTACTCATGCAGCTGCTGCAGGAACTCGGTGATGTTCTCGGACTGTTTCACCACCACGGCCGGATCGTTGCAGACATAAAAAACGCTGCCCCAGTTGCCGTCGCGGTCCACGTCCAGCACCCAGTGATTGCCGTAACCGTCGCCCGCGATGCGGATGGAATTGGGAATAAGGTTGTAAAGGTCGAAGTCACGGGTCGCGTCGAAAGTAATGGCGTCCAGCCCGTAAAAAAGGAACCCGCTGCTGAATTGCAGCAACTCCCTGATGTCGTCAGGTATATTTCTGGTACGGAGTTGTTTTGCGATATAATCAATTTCGGAGTCGGAAAGACCCGGCATCAGCTCTACCGAGTATTCCTCTTTCTGATGCGTATGGTACTTTTCGTGCAACATCGCGTTCAGTTGTTCGAGTGGCGTCATGTGTTTGAATTGTCTATATTAAGTTAAGCTCTGATCATTTCAATGTGCGGAATATGGTCTTCCAGGTACATCTCACTGCTCTGAACGAACCCCAAAGATTCATAAAATTTCTGTAAATACAACTGCGCGCCGATCTTGATGGGGATTTTCCCCCATTTGTCCTCCACCGCCGCAATGGAAACTTCCATCAGCTTACGGCCCAAACCCTTACCCCTGGCCGATGGCGACGATACCACCCGCCCGATGGACGCCATATCGAATTTAACGCCCGGTGCAAACAACCTTGTGTATGCTGCCAGCCCGTCCTCGTTTTCCCCCTGCAAATGGAGCGCCTGCTGGTCGTAATTGTCCATATCCAGGTAAGGGCACTGCTGTTCCACCACAAATACCTCGCTGCGGAGCCGCAATATGCGGTATAGTTCTTCGTTAGTCAGTTCATCGAACGTTTTAACGCTCCATCTGGTCCCCATAAGCCTGTGAACTTTAAAATAAAATTGCCATCTTCGGGTCTGTTTTATCAATGAGAGTGCCGAACCGGTTCTCGGAAACCTTCCCCGTAAATGATGAATAGTAGTTCGATTCCTTTTCTGTCCCTCGACCGCATCACGGTACGCAATCAGCTCACCACCCTTTTCCCGGACCTGACGTGGCATATCCGTACCGGTGAGCACTGGGCCGTTACCGGGAAAAGCGGTTCCGGGAAGACCAGCCTTCTACATACAATTCTCGGCAAAAATAATGTGATCAACGGCAGTATTCGCCATTATTTTTACGATCGTTACCGGGAAACCCATGAAATTACCGACCCCTACTTCAATTATCGCCGCCTGATAGCCATGGTAGGGCATCACCACGATTTCAAGAATTTATCGCATACCTCGGATTTTTATTACCAGCAGCGTTTTAACAGCATGGATTCCGCCGATGCGCCCACCGTGGACCAATACCTGGACGGGCAAACGGACGACCCCGCGCTGGCGCCCCTGCAGATCGCGCGGCTGCGCGGCAAGGAGCTGATCAAGCTCTCCAACGGGGAGACCCGCCGCGTGATGATCGCCCGGGCATTGCTGCAAAAACCGGCGCTGCTGCTGCTGGACAACCCGTTCATCGGGCTGGACGTGCAAAGCCGGCAGGCCTTTCACGGCATCGTGGACCATGTGGCCGCTTCCGGCGCCACGGTGGTGCTGGTGACCTCGCCCTCCGAAATACCGCCCAGCATCACCCATGTGCTGTGCCTGGACGAAGGGCGTGTAGCCGGAACGTTTACCCAGGAAGCGTTCCTGGCGCAATACCGGCCCGAAGAGCCCGCGCCGGGGCTGAACTTCGACCCCGAACTGCTCCGCCGCCTCACCGCCGGGGCGCAGCCCCGCGATTACGCGCACATCGTGCAGATGGAGGACATCCATGTAAAATACGGCGAAAATACCATACTCGACGGCATTCAATGGCATATCAGGCCGGGGGAAAAATGGGCGCTGCTGGGGCCGAACGGCTCCGGCAAAAGCACGCTGCTCAGCCTTATCAATGCGGACAACCCGCAATCCTACGCCAACCGCATCAGCCTGTTCGACCGGAAAAGAGGCAGCGGGGAAAGCATCTGGGACATCAAAAAGAAGATCGGTTTCGTGTCGCCCGAGCTGCACCAGTACTTCGACTCCAACGCTACCTGCCTGCAGGTGGCGGGCTCCGGCTTTTACGACACCATCGGCTATATGCGCGCCTGCACGCCGGAGCAGCTCGACAAGGCGCTCGGCTGGATGCAATTGCTCGAAATTAACGGTCATGCGGGTACGCAGTTCAAGCACGTGCCCGAAAGCGTGCAGCGCCTCGTGCTGCTGGCGCGCGCGCTGGTGAAGAACCCGCCGCTGCTTATTTTCGACGAGCCCTGCCAGGGGCTGGACGCGCACCAGAAGCAACATTTCAAACAAGTGATCGAATCCCTCTGCGAATACCTGCCCGTAACGCTCATCTACGTAACGCATTACGAAGAAGAGCTGCCCGCGCCCGTGAACCGTTTTTTGCGTATCCGCAACGGGAAAATGATCTAAATTCGGATACTTTAATTTCGTCCTTTTAAAAAACCTCGACTATGCACCCGAACCACCGGTCCCTAACCCTCGTATGCCTGCTCGTTTGCGCCGCCCTCGCCGCCTTGTTTGCAGGATGTAAAAGCAAAGCCAAAGAAGTGAACCCGGCTTTCGCCAAATACATCGCCGCCTATACCACGGGGATCATTTCCAGGCAAAGCGCCGTACGCATCCAGCTGGCGGGAGAAGTGAACGTAACGCATGCGCAGAACGAGCCCGTTGCGGAAGACGTTTTTTCCTTCTCGCCTTCCATCAAAGGAAAAGCCGTGTGGGTGGACGCGGCCACGCTGGAATTCAGGCCGGACCAGAACCTGGAGCCGGGTAAAAGTTATAAAGCGAAATTCAGGCTGGGTAAAATAATGACCGTGCCATCCGATCTCAAAGTGTTCGAGTTCGGGTTCGAGGTCATCAAACCTTCTTTTGAAATTGAATTGACGGGTCTTAAAAGCGCCAATAACAGCCGCGACCGCATGAATTTCTACGGCACGGTGCGCATGGCCGACGCGGAGAACGTGCAGGCGGTGGAAAAGCTCGTGTCCGTGCAGTACGAAGGCTCCAAAACCAATATCACCTGGAAGCACGACGTGGCGCAGCGCACGTCCGCCTTCACCATCGGCAACATCGCCCGGCAAAAGACGGCGGCAAAAATGACCGTCAGCTGGAACGGGAAAAGCATCGGGGCGGAAGAAAAAGGCGAACAGGAAATAGAGGTGCCGGCCATCGGTGATTTTAAAGTGATGGACATCAAACCCATGTACGACCCCGAAGATTTTGTGCTGGTGCAGTTCAGCTGCCCGCTCAACGGCTCGCAGAACCTCGACGGGCTCATCACCATCAGCGGGCAGAGCGGCCTGCGTTATACGATAGACGGCAGCGAGGTGCGCGTGTATTCGCCGGAGCGGCTGGAAGGGAATTACACCGTGATGGTGAACGAAGGCATCATGAGCGCGTTTGACGACCGGCTGGACAAATCCTTTACCGCCAGCATCAATTTCGAGAACCGCATGCCTTCGGTGAGCATTCCCGGCAAAGGCGTGATCATGCCGCAAAGCGGGAAGCTCGTCATGCCTTTCGACGCCAGCGGCCTGAAAGCCGTGGACGTGATCGTGATGAAGATCTACGAGAACAACATCCCGCAATACCTGCAGCGCAACGATCTCAACGGCGACGAAGAGCTTCGGCGTGTAGCCAACCCCGTTATACAGAAAACCATCCGGCTGGACAACGATAAATCGGTGAACCTCCACCGGCGCACGCGTTTCAGCCTCGACCTGGAGCAGCTTGTAAAAACGGAGCCCGGCGCCATCTACCGCGTCACCATCGGTTTCCGGAAAGCGTACGCGCTGTACAGCTGCGCCGATGAGGAAAAGAAGGACGAAGAAGAAACGGACGAGGAATATGAATATTACGGTGAAAGGATTGACGGCGACGATGCGTTCTGGCGCCGTTACGACAGCTATTATCCTCCCGGCTACCGCTGGAGCGACCGCGACAATCCCTGCACCAATTCCTATTACAACAAACAGCGCTGGGCTTCGCGCAACATCATTTCCTCCAATATCGGCCTCATCGCCAAACGCGGCAACGACAACAGCATGATCGTGGCCGTTACCGACATCCGCGACGCCAAACCCATACCCGGCGTGGAATTGCAGCTGCTCGACTACCAGCAGCAGGTGATCTTTTCCACCCGCAGCGACGGCGACGGTTTCGCGAAATTCGAAATGAAGCGCAAACCTTACCTGCTCATCGCCAAAAAAGACAACGAACGCGGCTACCTCAAGCTCGACGACGGCAGCTCGCTGCCGCTGGGCCGCTTTGATGTAAAAGGCACCGAAGTGCAGCAGGGCATTAAAGGTTTTATTTATGGGGAACGCGGCGTATGGCGGCCCGGCGATTCGCTCTTCCTTACTTTTATGCTGGAAGACAAAGAAGGCAAGCTGCCGCCCGACCATCCCGTGATGCTGGAGCTGTACAACCCGAAAGGGCAGCTGTACAAGCG
>CBINIO010000208.1:0-7176 GCA_966250725.1 uncultured Chitinophaga sp. | reverse complement strand
GCATTTCAGGGTACCATATCGCCGAAGCCGGCGCCAATCCCATCACCCAGCTGGCCTTTACGCTCGCCAACGGTTTCACGTACGTGGAATATTACCTGAGCCGCGGCATGCATATCGACGATTTCGCGCCGAACCTGTCATTCTTCTTCAGCAACGGCATGGACCCCGAATACGCCGTGATCGGCCGCGTGGCAAGGATCATCTGGGCAAAGGCCATCAAGAACAAATACAAAGGCAACGAACGCTCGCAAAAACTGAAGTACCATATCCAGACGTCCGGCCGCAGCCTGCACGCGCAGGAGATCGACTTCAACGACATCCGCACCACGCTGCAGGCGCTCTACGCCATTTACGACAACTGCAATTCCCTTCACACCAACGCATACGACGAGGCCATCACCACGCCCACCGAAGAAAGCGTGCGCCGCGCCATGGCGATACAGCTCATCATCAACCGCGAGCTCGGCACCGCGAAGAACGAAAACCCCACGCAGGGCAGCTTCTTTATCGACGAGCTCACCGATCTCGTGGAAGAGGCCGTGCTGATGGAATTTAACCGCATCACCGAACGCGGCGGCGTGCTGGGCGCGATGGAACGAATGTACCAGCGCAACAAGATCCAGGAAGAAAGCCTGTACTACGAATCGCTGAAACACTCGGGCGAATTCCCCATCATCGGCGTGAACACTTTCCTCAACAAAAACGGCTCCCCCACCGTGATCCCCGGGGAAGTGATCCGTTCCACCAAAGAAGAAAAAGAGTTCCAGATCAACACGCTGCAGGCTTTCCAGGAAAGGCATGCAGACCTCTGTACGGAGAAGCTGAAAGCCTTGCAGGCGGTGGCCGTGCAGAACGGCAACCTGTTCGGGGAGCTCATGGAAACCGTGAAGTATTGCAGTCTCGGGCAGATCACGCACGCGCTGTATGAAGTGGGCGGGCAGTATAGGAGGAATATGTGATGAGATGATTTTTTCAGGATATGAAACCACGGCTTGCAATGCCGTGGTTTTTCTTTTTATGCATTTATTGTTTTTGCAATTGCTCCAGTTGTTTGGCCTGTTCCTCCAGCACCCGCTGTTGTACTTCCAGCGCTTTGCTTTGCGCTTCGAGCTGTTTGTTTTGTGCGATCATATACAGCGTCAGCTCTTCGATCTTTTGCAGGAGTATGGTTTGTGTCTGACCAAGGTCAAGCCCTTCAGCGCTTACTTCCATGGCGGAAGGAACACCGGGAAGATGTTTATGCATTTTGATATAGCGGTCCACCGATGAAAGCGGGGCTAACGTATAACCGGCCTCGAATACGAAATCGGGCCATCCGGTCTGCGTAACCTTTACTTTTTTAGCGGTGATATCGCCATTCACTGCGAGTTTGGTGGCCGGTGAATTGGTGCCGATGCCGACATTACCGGTTGCCATGGAGACATATAGCGAGTTGGCGAGATAGGAATCGTTCAGCGTCCTGAATTCCATGGGTACATCGTAACCCGCGCCAGGCGTGGTGAGGGAAATAGCATGGGCCCACGAGGCATTGGGCCCGCCCGTTACTGTGTAGAAGCTATTGCCTGCATAGGCTCCAGTACCCACGTATACATCGTATGCGGTAGCCGTCACTCCTGGCGCATTGGGCAATATTCTTATTGAATTGATAAAGTTCTGCATGTACCCGTATCTCGTGGCAAATGCCGAAAAGCCGAACCCGCCTGAATTTGTGGAACCGCCATTGCTGGTGCGGATCATTAGTTCTACGTAAGCGTTTTGTGAGTTCATTGCATTATAGCCGGACCCACCGTAAAATTTGAATGAAACGGTTTCGCCGTATTGCGGCAGGGTCAGCGTTCCCACTTTAAGCCAGGTGGCCGAAGCATTAGGTCCGTTAAAGGAATGAATGGCGTTCAGCTGCGCTTGCAGGGGATTGGCTTTAAACAAAAGGCATAATACGATGACGCGGAGAAAAAAGGGATAAATTTTCATGGTATAAAATGTTGGGTTAAGCTGGTAAGTTAAGACTTTATCCATTCCGGATGATCTCATTTTTCGCGTATCTTTCCATCATGCAATCAGCCACCATTTACCAGCAAAAAATAAACGACCTCACCCTTCAGCTCGCGCAAACCGACCGGCGCCTGAAACAGCTCAGTCTCGCCAGGCTGTTGAGTTTTGCCGGCATCCTGTTTTTCGGCGTACAATATTTCAGAAGCAGTTTCGGCACCGCCTGGATAGCCGGCGCGATATTGCTGGCTGCCGTATTTATATGGAGCCTGGCGCGGTACCAGCGCGGCAAAGACAGGCAGGCGCTGCTGGACGCGCTGCTGACGCTCAACAGAAAAGAACTGAAAGTGGTAACGGAGCAGGTGGCCGATTTTGAGAACGGCGAAGAGTTTATCGACGACCAGCACGATTTCACCGGCGACCTCGACGTATTCGGTCCTTCTTCGCTTTTCCAGTATCTAAACCGCACGGGAACGCTTACCGGCAAACATTTCCTGGCGGACTGGCTGCGGCGGCCGATGCAGCAGGCCGCGGACATACAGGCCATGCAGGCGGCCGTGCGGAAACTGAGCGGTCAGCTGGAATTCCGTCAGCTGTTCACTGCGCACGCGCAGCTGGCGAAAGAAGGCGCCGATGACGTTAAGGAGATACGGTTGTGGAAGGAAGCGCCGGAGGAATTTTTGCATCGCAAAGCTTTGCGCGTGGCGGCGTACGTGATGCCCGCGCTGATGCTGGCGGCGATCGTTTATTACGCCGTAAGCGGCAATTATGTGCCGATGCTGGCGGGTATGTTTGCGAACTGGATAATACTGCTGGCGAACGTCAAAAAAGTGAATGCGCAGCATGTGCTGCTGTCGAATAAAGAGCTGCTGCTGAAAAAATTTGCGGCGTTGCTGCGGATGATCAAGGAAGCCGGCTGGAAAGGCGTGCCCTGGCTGGAAGCGCGGCAGCAGACGGCGGCTGAGGCGGACAGGTCTTTGCACCAGCTCGCGTCCGTGAGCAATATGCTTGATCAACGGCTGAACCTGCTGGTGGGGCTTGTGCTGAACACTTTAATGCTGTACGATATCCATTGCATATTCAGGCTGGAGCGCTGGAAAGCGGAGCACCGGCGGCATATGGACGAATGGCTGGAAGTGATCGCGCAGGTGGAGACCGCCAACAGCCTCGCGACGTTCGCATACAATCATCCCGCCTATACCTATCCTGCGATCGCCGCACAAACGGGCATTTCCGCCAAGGCGCTCGGTCACCCGCTTATTCCCGAGGCGGAGTGCGTGGTGAATGACTGTCATATAGGGAGCGGCGAGCAGTTCCATATCATCACCGGCTCGAACATGTCAGGCAAAAGCACGTTCCTGCGGAGCGTAGGCGTCAACTGGCTGCTGGCGATGACGGGCGCGCCGGTGTGCGCGGCGGAGTTTTCCTGCAACCCGCTGCGGATCATGACTTCCATGCGCATCAGGGATTCGATCGCGCGGCATACTTCCTATTTCCAGGCGGAGCTGCTGCGGCTGCAGCATATCATCCAGGTGTTGAAAAGCGGGCAGGAAGTATTTATCATCCTCGACGAGATACTGAAAGGCACCAATTCCGAAGACAAGCTGGCCGGCTCGCGCGAGCTGGTGCGGCATTTCCTGCAATACCGCTGCACCGGCATGATCGCCACGCACGACCTGGAGCTGGGCGCGATGGAACAGGAGTACCCGGAGCAGGTGCGGAACTGGTGTTTTGAAAGCAGCCTCGATCACGGCCGTTTGCATTTCGATGATAAAATGCGCCCCGGCGTGGCGCGCAACAAAAACGCGACTTTCCTGATGAAACAGATGGAGATCATTTAAAAATTTGCGCATACTAATTTATTTAGTATTTTTACTAAAATTATTAGTGCAAATGACGCTCCCTTTTAGCGACAACGCGTCCGGAAGCTCTTATTACAAAGGTCGCGGCGCGCAGGTGAACCCGAAGAACAAATACCTGGCCGCCGAATATGCCAAAGAACATCCCGAGGGGATCGACGAATGGTGGCAGGCGGACGTGCCTACGCAGATCTTCGAGGAGCATTCCAAAACCGTTGTGAACAAGGTGGACAGTCCCGATGTGGGCATGTGGTATTCGATGAACCCTTACCAGGGCTGCGAGCACGGCTGTATCTATTGTTATGCGCGCAACAGTCACCAGTACTGGGGATTCAGTGCGGGGCTTGATTTTGAAAGGAAGATCGTTGCCAAAACGAATGCGCCGGAGCTATTGAAAAAATTCCTCAATAATAAGAACTGGGTGCCCAAACCGATCTCCCTTTCGGGGAATACGGACTGTTACCAGCCGCTGGAAAGAAAAATGTGGCTGACAAGACAGCTGCTGGAAGTGGCCTGGGAATACCGGCAGCCGGTGGGCATTATCACGAAGAACGCGCTGGTGCTGCGGGACAAATACATTTTGCAGAAGATGGCGGAGCATAAGCTGGTATGCGTGTATGTGTCCATCACGTCGCTGCAGGAAGAGCTGCGGCAAAAGATGGAGCCGCGGACGGCCACTGCCGCGCAGCGTTTGAAAGTGGTGCGGGAATTGTCGGAGCTGGGCATCCCGGTGGGAGTAATGACGGCGCCGATCGTACCGGGGCTGAACGATCACGAAATTCCGCGGCTGCTGGAGCAGTCGGCGGAGAACGGCGCGAAGTTCGCAGGGTATACGGTGGTAAGACTGAACGATGCGGTGAAGATCATTTTTAACGACTGGCTGTACAAGAATTTCCCGGACAGGGCCGACAAGGTGTGGCACCTGATCGAAAGCATGCATGGCGGCAAGGTGAACGACAGCGATTTTGGGAGAAGGATGCGGGGAGAAGGCAACATTGCGGAGCTGATCCGGCAGCAGTTCAGGTTGCAGGTCAAGCGGCTGGGAATGAACCAGGAAAAATTTGAGTTTAATACGGAGTTATTCCAGCGACCGAATAGCCAGTTGAGATTGTTTTAGGGATTTTTTTGGGGGGATGTGGAGGAATAGGAATGCTGAGATTTGGAAGTATGAACTTTGGGGAGGGTATATAGAAATGACAGGCCGAAATTTGGGTAAGAAGGAAGTATAAACTTTTGGAAAGGTATGAAGAAATAACATGCTGGGACTTCGGACAGGAAGGAAGTATAAACTTTCGGGAAGGTATGAAGAAATATGCTGGGACTTGGGACAGAAAGGAAGTCCGGATCTTTGAAATGTGCATGCAGAAATAACATACTAAGATTGGGATAACGAAAGCATAAATTTTTAAATGGGCATGAGGAAGTAACATATGGTATTTATTTGTATCTTTATGTTCCTTATACCTATTAGCCTATGCCATACAGCCCTAATCGTCTGTGTATCAATCTATTGTTTTGCGGATTGTTTTTGCCTGCGTTTGCCGTTGCGGGGAATTTCCGGCCGGGGAAGGCTGTGGAAAGCATGTTTGCAGGCGTTTCCAGCGACGGAGCGGCGAGGAATCGCTACCTGTCCGGTGCGGGTTTGGATATCGGGGAGTATTCAGGTGTCGCCGGTCCCGGCGTGAAAGTGTTTTCGCCGGTTGCCGGTCAGCTCCGGCACAATGCCGGTTATGCAGGGAATGATCCCGTGGCCAAAGCTACCCGGGCTTCCTTCGAAGAAAACGAAAACATCGTTATCCGCGACCGCAAGGAACGCTACGAATTTGTCGCCGGCGACGAGAAAAACCCGGTGTGGATCAAACAAACCTTCACCACGTTTTACCGCTGCGACGAATACCGCGGCTCCGTGCCCATCGTGGAATTTTATGACGGCTACAGCCGCGTGGACGAAGTGAAGGCGTACGTGAACGGCGATAAGATAAAAAGACTGAAGGTCGAACATGGCTATTACTCCGTGGAAGGTTTTTTTTATTCGGACGCACGCATCTGCGGGTTTATGCTGCCGCTTGAAAAGAAAGGCACCGAGAGTAAAGTCGAGCTGCGCAAGACCGTGCTCGACCCAAGGTACTTCACCACCGTATTTTTCCAGGAGGAATTTTTCCAGGAACAAAAAGAAGTGACCATCGTAGTGCCCCGCTGGATGAAGCTCGAGATCAGGGAAATGAATTTTGAGAAGGCAGGCGTGCATTCTTCCAAAACCTACGACGAAAAATCAAACGCGGATATTTATACCTACACCGTCAAAGCCGTGCAGCCGTCGAAATCGGAGCCGTACGCGCCCGGCCCCAGCTATCTTTATCCGCACCTGCTGGTGGTGAGCCATGCCGCGGAAACGCCCGCGGGAAAGATCGCTTACTTCGGTAATGTCGGCGACCTTTACGCCTGGTACCGCAGCCTCGTAAAAGAGATCGGCAACGATCCTTCCGCCATCAAAGCCACCGCGCTCGATATCACGAAAAACAAAAAAGAGGACATCGATAAAATAAAAGCGGTATACACCTGGGTGCAGGAAAACATCCGCTACATCGCGTTTGAAGACGGCATCGCCGGTTTTAAGCCCGAGAAGGCACAGGAAGTGCTGCAGAAAAAATACGGCGACTGCAAAGGCATGGCCAATCTCACCAAGGAAATGCTCACCGCCCTTGGCTTCGACGCGCGTCTCTGCTGGATCGGCACCCGGCACATCGCGTACGATTATTCAACGCCCACGCTGTCCGTGGACAATCACATGATCTGCGCGGTGAACCTCAAAGGCAAACAATATTTCCTCGACGCCACCGAAACCTACATCGGCTTCGACCAATACGCCGAACGCATACAGGGCCGGCAGGTGCTCATCGAGAACGGCGACCAGTATATCCTTTCCAAAGTACCCGCCCGCACTTTCGAACAGAACCGGCAGGTGGAAAAAAGAACGCTGCGTATAAACGGCGACCGGCTCGACGGCAAGGTGAGCCACCGCTACACCGGCGAATGCACCGAATACATTCTCACCCAGGCGCACCGCATCAAAAAAGACAAGCTCGAAGAAGCGCTGCAACAGTTTCTCACCAAAGAAGACCGCTCGTACGAAATTGCATCCGTCGCCACTTCAAACCTGCACGACTGGAGCAAGGACCTCACCATACAGTACGACCTTCATCACAAGGACGCCGTGAGCAGCTTTGGCGATGAAATATACGTGGAGCTGGACTTCCGGAAAGAAATGGGAGACGCCGCCATCGATACCGCGCTTTTGCATTAGCGCCACGACGTCCTCGAGCGCTTC
>CBINIO010000207.1:0-7215 GCA_966250725.1 uncultured Chitinophaga sp. | reverse complement strand
TTGGGGAAAGACACTTTTTCGTAATAGCGTCCTTCGCGCACGATCACGGTGTCGCCGGGCACGGCTTTAGCCAGCGCGGCGTTGATGCCTCTCATGGGCGCCTGCAAAGTACCTGCCGCGGCGTCGCTGCCGCTGGGCGAAACATAGAATACGTGCTGCTTTGGCGGTTCCGCCGGGGCGGCCGGGCTGCTTTTTCCGCAGCCCGACGCCGACAGCAGGGTCATCATGAATATTACTCTTCTCATTGTATACTGTAAATCTTTACGCCTGTTCCGATACGATCTTTTCAGGCGGTGATGATTTGAACGGGTATGCCGTCGGGCTTTTTACGGCCACTCCGATGTTCCGGTACATTCCCGTTCTTTCCCGCGCCTATTCCGATACGATCTTTCTCACGCGGTTATTGTTCTTGTCCAGCACGTACACCGTGCCGTTCTTGTCCACTGCTACGCCCAGCGGGCCTGCGAATGCGGCGGCCTCGCCGATGGCGTTGGCGTAGCCGGAAGTGTTGCTGCCTGCATAGGTGCTCACCGTCCAGCTGCCGGGCGCGATGAAGCGGATGCTCTGGTCGGGGTTGTAAGCGCCGCCGTCCCAGGTGCCGTTGCCGGCTACGTAAATGTTGCCCTCGGCATCTACGGCGAGGCCCCATGGATTGGCGAACCTGGCGGCGGAACCGGCGCCGTTCTCATAACCGGGCACATCGTTCTGTCCCGCGATCACGGTGGGCTCCCAGGTATCTTTGGCGTACTTCACGATCACGTGCCTGCCGCTGGCGGCCACGTACAGGTTGCCTTCCCGATCGAAATCCAGCCCGCCGGGCGAGCTGAGACCGTCGGCTACCAGCGTTTTCATCCCTTCGGAAGGTATGCGGTAAATGGAACCGCCGCCGGTGTTGGCATAAAATACTTCGTTGGTGTTTTTGTTCACGGCCACCTGCCAGGTTTCCATCCCCGCGTCCAGCCAGGTGGTCACCACGCCTTCGGGCGTGATCTTTTTGATCTTCCAGCTGCCGGGGTCGGCGGTGAACACGTTTCCCTGCGCGTCTACGGCTACGCCGTAAGGTATCCTGAAACGCGCTTCCGCGCCGGTGCCGTCGTTGTCGCCTTCCGTGAGGCTTCCTGCCAGCGTGGTCACATTGCCGGCGCTGTCTATCTTGCGGATGCAGTGGTTGCCCGGGTCCGCCACGTATACGTTCAGATCGTCGTCCACCGCGATGCCGCTGCCGCGGTACCAGTTCTGGCTGTTGAAGCTGAACATCGCGTCTTCTCCCTTTCCATTCGCAAAACCCGCCACACCATTGCCTGCCAGCGTAGTTACGTTACGGGTGAAAATGTAATTGAACACCGCGTCGCTCGACACCTCCTTTCCGCCCACTTTCACCACTACCTTGCCCGAGCCGCATTTGCGCGGCACCACGGCCATGATCTGCCTGGTATTGCTGCCCACCACGGCCAGTTTTTTACCGTTGATGCTTACTTCCACTTCTGTAGTATCGCCAAAGTTCTCGCCGTTGATGAGGATGGAAGTGCCGCCCCCGCCCTGCGCGGGCAGAAAGCTTTCCACCGATACCGGCGCGCCGGCCACGTGTTTGCTGTTGTCGTCGTCCTTTTTGCAGGCGGTCAGCAAAAGACAACCTGCCAAAAGATAGCTGAATATTTTTCTGATCATATCGGGAATGATTGATTGGTCAAAATAAAATGGATCACCAGCCCGGGTTTTGCACCAGCGCGCGGTCGCGCTCGATGTCGCCAAGACTGATGGGGAACAGGTACATCTTGTTATGCCAGTACCTTTGCTGGTACAGCGTGCGGGTGTAAAAACCGGTGAAGGAAAAACCCAGCCCGTTGTCGTTCGCATTTACGTTGAGCCCGTAAATAGCGGTGTGTTCCGCCTTCCCGGCCAGCAGGCGGCGCGTGAGCGTATAATACCTGTCCGATTCGAAACACAGCTCCACCTGCCGTTCGCGCAGGATATGCTCACGCATCTTTTCCCTGTCGCCGACGGCATCGGGGTATACGGTCTCGATGCCGGGCAAGCCAGCGCGGGTGCGCACTTCGTTGAGATATTTCACGATGTCGGTGTTGGAAGGATCGTATTCGTTGAGCGCTTCCACGTAGTCGAGCAGTATTTCGGCATAACGTAGAAGGATAAACGGGCCGTGGAAGCCGACGTTATCCAGCCGGATGTTGCTGTTGGGGCTCACGCGTTTCAGCGGGAGGTAACCGGTGATGTTGTTGCTGCCGGCGGATTTCTGGCCGGATTTGCCGTTGTAGTAAAATTCCGCGCGGCCCTGCCCGTCGGCATTGTTGTCGGAGGAATAATAATTGCGGTCGTCCGTATTCTGCGCGGGCACTACGGGGCGGGCGTTGTACATGATGTTCGCATAAAAGCGCGCCTCGCGGTTGGCGTACATGTTCCATTCGCCGGCGTGGTGCGCCCAGGGCCGGTCGGGATCGGAGGAAGCGGCGAAACCGGTTTCCACGTAACCCGAAAGCGGATCGTCTATCGTGCGGCCGTTCTTCATGGAAAACGCGTCTACCAGGTTCTGCGTGGCGCAGTACATGTTGTAGCCGCCCGGTCCGGGAGAGGCGCATTTTGTCCAGCCCCAGCGGTTCCAGCCCACGATGCCAAAAATGATCTCGTTGTTCCAGTTCGTGAGATGCAGATCGCGCACGGAGAGGTACGGATCGAAGGTGCTGCCGCCGTTGTCGAGGTTGGTGAACAGTTTGTAGTTCGCGTCGTCGATCACTTTTTTGGCTGCGCCGGCGGCTGTTTTCCAGCGGTTCATGTCGGCCGAAAGCGGCGCCAGCGGCGTATTGTCCAGGTTCTTGAAATCGGCGAAAGCAGGGTTCCCGTTCCAGAGCGGGCTGGCCGCGAGTATGGCGGCTTTGGCCTTGATGGCCCAGCAGCTGCCTTTGGTGGGGCGGCCCAGGTTGGTGCTGGACTCCCATTCCAGCGGCAGCACGGCGGCCGCCGCGTCCATCTGCTCGTTGATATAGGCTACGCATTCGTCAAACGGCGTGCGCGGGTAGTTGTTGAAATCTTCGTTCGGGCTCAGCAGACCGCCCAGTTTTACAAACGGGCCGTATTGTTTGAGCACCATCCAGTAAAAATACCCGCGCAAAAAAGTGGCCTCGGCCTTGTACTGCGCTTTCAGCTCGCCGCTCAGCTGGTTGGCCGGCACCTTGTCGATATTTTCTTCGAAGATGAATGTTTTACGGATGCCGGTATAATAATTCCCCCAGTTGTAAAAATACCCGCTGGAAGGGCTCCAGTTGCCGGATACCATCTGGCGCACGTTCACCGTGCCGATGGATACGGAGGATTCGTCGCTTGCGCCCACGGTGGCGAAATCGCTGCCGTCCGTACCCTGGATGGTGTATACATGGCTGTAAATATTGTACAGGTAACTTTCCGCGTTGGCGCGGGTCGTCCAGATCATTTCTTCCGTGAGCAGGTTGTCCGGCTTTTTGTCCAGGTACTTTTTGCAGGAAGTGAAAGTCAACAGCAGCAGTAATATGAAACAGGTTTGCTTATTCATATGATCGTCCTTTTTTTGCGTTAGAATTGTGCCCTCAGCCCCAGGGTGATGGTTTTGGAATACGGGTATTTCGCGCCGTTGGAGCCCAGCTCGGGGTCCCACACCTTAAACTTGCTAAAGGTGAGCAGGTTGGTGCCCGCGGCGTACACCTGCAGCTGGCTGATCCCTTTTACGCGGCTGGCTTCGGTGATGACGTTGTAGCTGAGGGAAGCCTGTTTGAGCCGCATAAAGCTGCCGTCTTTCAGCCACCAGTCGCTGTCCACGTAATTGTTGTCCGAAGTGTTGGCAACGGTCAGGCGTGGATACCAAACGTCCTGCCGGGGATCGTCTTTTGTCCAGCGGTCGGTGACGTTGCCGAGCACGTTGGCGGGATATTGCCCGATACCGGTGAACGGCACCACCCCCACGCCGGCGGCCGAACCGTCGTTCAGCGTGGTGCGGGAGCCGTTGGCCATGATGGACACGTCCGCCACGCCGGCAAACAGCGCGCTCAGCTCAAACCGGCCTACGCCGAGGTTGAAGCCGCCGCCGTACGACCATACGGGAAATTCCGATTTGCCGAGATAGCTGCGGTCGTTGTCGTTGATCACACCGTCGCCGTTGAGGTCGGCGTATTTGATATCGCCGGGGTATACGGTGCGCATCTGGGTAGGGCTTTTCTCCACATCGTCGTCGCCGGTGAAAAGCCCGATGGCTTTGTAACCGAAATATTCATACCGCATGCGGCCTTCCGGCTGCTGGTAATCGTAGATGAATTTCGGGTTGTCCGCGAACAGGATATTGTTGCGTGCGTAAGTAACGTTTCCGAATACACGAAGTGAAATATTCTTCCCGAATTTGGCGAGATATTCCACGCTCCCGTCCACGCCTTTGTTCACCATTTCGCCCATATTGGCGAAAATGAGGCTCTCGCCAAAGCCGCCGATGGAGGAAATGGACCGGCGCTCGACGAGAATGTCCTTCCGCTGGTCTTTGAACACGTCCACGGTAATGCTCACCGTATTGGCGATGCCCACGTCCAGCCCGAGGTTGGATTTGTGCGAGGTTTCCCAGGTGAGGTTTTCCGTACCGATCACGCGGGCATGGTTGCCGCCGTAGAACTGCGGGGAAGAGCCAAAGGAATAACCGTTGCCGCCTTCAAGATAGGTGAGATAACCAAAGCGGTCCTGGTCGATGGCGTCGTTGCCCGTAGAACCGTAGCTGGCGCGCAATTTCAGCAGGGAAAGAAAGTCCGCGTTCTCCATGAACTTTTCCTTCGAGATCACCCAACCCGCCGCTACTGCGGGAAAGAAACCCCAGCGTTTCCCCGGCTCGAAATTCTCCGAACCGGTAGCGCCCATGTTTACTTCAAGAAGATATTTATCCCTGAACGCGTACGTCACTCTCGCGGCCGCGCTCTGGTTGCGGAAAGGAATGGAAGTTTTTACATTGCCCGACGTGCCGCGCTGGCGGTTGCGGAGCGTGCCCACTAGCAGCCCGCCGATGGTATGATCGCCAAACGTGCGGTCGTAGGTGAGGTTGCCTTCAAGATACATCACCCTTTCGCCGGTGGAATATTCGCCGTAGCCGAGAAAGTTCTGCCCGTTGCGCACGCGCTCGAAGTTGAGCTGCCCGTCCGGGTTGCGTGAACCGGCGTACCAGAGGTCGTTGGTGCCGTGGCGCTGGTTGCCGAACTCGCTGTAGCTGTCAAAAGAAAAGCGGCCGGTGGCGCGCAGGCCGGGCGTAATGGCGTCCAGCTCCTGGCTGAGGCTGAGCACGGATTGCACGGAAGGTTTGAACTCCGTGCTGTAGCCGCTGTTCTGCACAAGGTTAAAAGGGTTGGCGCCGCCGTTGTTGCGCGGGCCCGCCCACATATTGCCGGGGTATTGAACAGGGAATGCAATGGGGTTGGTGGAATAGGAATTGTACCAGATGGTGTTCGCCGGGTTGCCGGGGTAGCGGCTGTTCACCAGCATGGCGGCAAGGTTGAGCGATAAGGTGGTCGTTTTGGTGATGTTCAGGTCTACGTTGCTCCTGAAGTCATAACGTTTGAAGTTGAGGTTGGGGTCGTAGCCGTTCGCTTTTGATACATTGTACTGCCCGTCCTGGTTGTAAAAGCTCATGGACACATAATACCGCATGGATTCACCGCCGCCGCTTACGTTCACGTTCGCGTTCGCCATCGGCGCCCAGTCTTTATAGATGCGGTCTATCCAGTTCACGTCCGGGTACAGGTAGGGATCGAGGCCGCTGGCGGTTTTGGCGATGGTCTCTTCCGAATAGGGCGCGGCGGCGCCGGCGTTTTCCTGCGCTTCGTTGTACAGCCGCATATAGGTCACGCCGTCCAGCAGCGTGGGCAGCCTGGTGAAGCCGTTGTAGCCGGATTCCACTTTGGCGGACACTTTGGGTTTGCCCGCCACGCCGCGTTTGGTGGTGATGATGAGCACGCCGTTCGCGCCGCGTGCGCCGTACACCGCGGTGGCGGACGCGTCTTTGAGCAGGGTGATGCTCTGCACGTCTTCCGGGTCGATGTTGTTGAACGCGCCGCCGTAGGTGCTGTTCACGTCCTCGCGCTGCACGCCGTCCACGATAATGAGCGGGCTTACGCTGCCTTTGAACGTACCGATGCCGCGGAGCGTAAAGTTGGGATTGTCGTACCCCGGCTCGCCGCCGCCGCTTTGCATGGAGATCACGCCGGCCACTTTACCCGCGAGATTGTTCGTGAGCGAACGCACCGGCGTCCGCATGTCCTGCATGTTCACGGAGGCAACGGAGCCGGTCACGGTTACTTTTTTCTGCTGGCCGAAACCCACTATCACCACTTCGTTGAGCTTGTCGATGCGCGGCGTGAGCGTTATTTTCAGCACTTTCTGCCCGTTGAGCCTGATCTCCTCGGTGTTCATGCCGATCATTACCACTTTCAGCACTTCGCCGGGCGCGGCGGAAATGGTGAACACGCCGAGCGCGTCGGTGATCACGCCGCGGCTGGTGCCGTTTACGGACACCGTTACGCCGGGCAGCGCGTTGCCTTCAGCGTCCATCACCTGCCCTTTCACGGTCTCCTCCTTTTTTTCTTCCTGCGCGGCCGCCGTTTTTACCGGCGTTTCCACCGGCTTGCGGTCGAGCACGATGCGGTTGCTGCGCACTTCGTACACGATGTTCCTGTTCTTCAGCACAAAGTCCAGCACGTCTTTGAGCCGGGTATTGCGGAAGTTGAGGTCGATCTTTTCGCTGTCGTTGAGCAGCTGGTTGCTGTACACGAGGGTGAAGCCGGTCTGTTTTTTTATGCTCCGGAATACCTGCACCAGGCTCATGTTATTGCCCGATACGGTAACGGGCGTTTGGAGGGAAGCGGCTTTTTCCTGCGCCATGGCGGGCGGCAGCATGGAAAACAGGATGCAGCCAAGCACGAGGAGCCGCATAAACTGCGGGATGCGCATACATTTTCTCATCTCGGAATAATTGGTTTGGTTGATATACAGCATAACTACACCCGTTTTGATAAAACGGGTGACAGCCGGGAAGAAATTTTTTTCTTTTTTGTCCTGAAGGAGAAAAACGGGGCCGTTATTTCAGGTAAACGGCCTGGTTCTCGACGCGGATCTCTGCGCCGGTGGTGGTTTCCAGGTCGCTGAGGAACTCGTCGAGCCGTGCCCTGTCCATAAGCCCCGTAACGGTAACGGCGGCAAACCGCT
>CBINIO010000206.1:0-7290 GCA_966250725.1 uncultured Chitinophaga sp. | reverse complement strand
AAGATGAACGGAACGATCAGGGAAGGAACGGAGATCTACGAGTTCGTGGAAGACAAGCTGAACATCACGCCGGTAGGCCTTATCCCGCTGGATATACAGGAAGGCTACATGCTCTTGTCCGACGGGCGTTTCAGCGATACGCGCGTGTACCGTTACCGGCTTACCATCTTCGAAAGGCATGATGAAAAATACCGCGGCATTCATACGGATTTTGTAAGCACCTACACGCGCAGCATCACGCAAACCTACACCGGCATCAAGCGCGACCTGATCCGTCGTCGCAAAGACCTGCCTAACCCGGCAGTATACACGGTAGAAACCGATCTTGTATTTCCGGTTGAAGAAACGCTGCTGCCCGTGGCGAAACGCAGCCTGGTGAAATACATCAGCACGAACAGCGCGTAAGTCCGCCGGCCGGTCGTGCCGCTTCAAATGCGCTAGGGGAGCTTGTTCAGCTGTAATCTTTTTGGCGCCTCATCACCAAATTTCACTTCCACCTCATACTGCAAAGGCGCATAATACGTAGCCATGATCTTCCTGATCTTTTCCTTGCATTGCTCAAGGTATTGACCGTTCTGTTCCAGCTGGTCGCGGGAAGTTTCGTATAATTTTTTCTGCACGTCAGTATAAGTTTCATCGTCTGAAAACATCAGCCATCCTTTTTTGTTGGCCGTTTCCATTTTGTCCAGCTGCAGCTCGTAGCTCAATAACGACGGGGCGGGAAGCGTAACGGTGATAAGTTTTTTCTGCTGCGAAACGGAGAAGTTCTGATCGTTTACGTCCACGCCGTATTTCGCGGTGTAAGGCACCGTTACCCAAATGGTGTTTTCGGCGAAGAGACGTTTCAGGTTGTCCGTCCATTCCCCGCTGTTCTCCACGTTGCTGCGTTTGATTGACGCGTTGCCCTGCACTTCGAGGCTCGCCATCTCGGCGATCTCTTTTACGATCAGGCTGTTGGACAGCACCTGCTGGTTTACGTTCCTCGAGCCGGAACACCTGCCCAGCATGAATATACCGATGATGAACAGTATCGCTACCGCCCAGCGGATGATCTTTTTCATACGAATATTTTTTATGAATGCGCCGTGCCGATATCGACGTAAGTATTGCCAATCCTTTTGCTCATGCACCTTTCAGGATATTCCCACACGGAGAAGCCGAACTGCTTGTACAGCCCCTGCGCGTCCATCGTCATCAGCATCATCCGTCGAAGGTCCTGCAGGCCGGGGTGGGAGAGGATCGTTCCCATCAGCCATTTGCTCAGGCCGCGCCCGCGCCACTCCTGCAATACGAACACGTCCGCGAGATAACCGAAAGTGGCGAAGTCCGTAACCACGCGCGCAAAGCCGACCTGCCGGCCGTCTTTATAAATCCCGAAGCAGAGCGAGTTGTCGATGCTCCTTTCCACGAGCCCGCGGGGAATGTTCTCCGCCCAGTACGATTCCCGGGAGAGATAGTTGTGTATCACATCCGTTTGTAACAACGTTTTGTCGGTGGAAATAAGGAATCCGTCTTTCTGGGCTTCAACCGGTTTTTGCATGGCGTTCAGATGAATGATGTCCTTAAAAATAACAAAAACGCCGGATGCAAGGCACCGGCGTCTGTAATATTCCGTACGCTTGTCGATTCGTTTATGCATAGCGCTGCCTGCGGAGGAAGCGGGTATACAGCTGCGGCGTAAGTCCCGTTACTTCCATGAACTGGCGCTCGAGCGTATGACGGCTGGTTTTGAAACGCAGGGCGAGTTCCAGCAGGGCCACCTGCCCGTTCTGTTCAGTTAGGTAATCCACCATTTCATCCACCTGGCGGAGTGCCGGTTGCTGATAAGGTAAAAGGCTTTCCAGGGCCGAATCCAGGATATGATGAATTGAATGGATGTCTGCTGTTTCGCGCAGCTGCGCGGAAGTGTGTTTCCAGCGTTCGTTCACTTTGGAAAGATCGCGGAAATAATTGGTCACCGATTCCATGCTGATGCCCATCAGCCGGTGGCTGGCGTAGGCGTTCAGCTGCACGATCACCGCGTTGAGCGGCCCCGTCACACGCGCGTTCACCATGCAGGTGAACGGCCCGGTCACGGACGCCTCGGGCAATTCGAACGCCGCATGGTCCGCCGGCTTGAACGCCAGCCCGCCCTGTTGAATGAATACCAGGTATTGCCTGCCTGCTGTAAAGAGTTTCTTTTTAGCGATCTCTGCAGCTGAAGTGATGTTCTGCAGCACGATGTACTTTTGCACGAAGGGATGCAAAGTGTCTTTCGGACTAAGGATATAGGTGTTCATAGGACTGATTGCGGTTTTATTCTGTGAACCTATCCGCACTAAAACCGGTGTAAATATAATTAAATAACTATATGCAATAACATTTTAATTAGAAAAATTTCTACTAATCATGGAAGTTGTTGGAAATCTTCCAGTTAACGACAAAATAACAAAGTCCCGGCGGCTGGCCGGGACTTTGCGCTGATAATAGGTTGAAGATCAATAGTCAAATCCCCAGTCCCGGCCTTTTTCGGTGGCCGGTACGCCTTTGCTCAGCCATTTCGGGGCGGGCGCGCCTTTCAGGAAATGATCGAAGAACTGCTGCTCGCGACGCTGCACGTCCTTCCGGTTCTGCCGCTGCATCAGGTTGTGCTCTTCCCCGTTGTAATTGAGCATCCACACGGGTTTGCCCAGCCTGCGCATGGCGGTGAACATTTCGATGCCCTGGTACCAGGGCACGGCGCCGTCGCCGTCGTTGTGCATGATCGCCAGCGGCGTGGTGATTTTCGGGATGTGGAACAGCGGCGAGTTCTCGATATACAGCTCGGGTTTGTCCCACAACGTGCCGCCGATGCGGCTTTGCGAATGCTCGTACTGGAACTGCCGGTTCATGCCGCTGCCCCAGCGGATGCCGCCGTAGGCGCTGGTCATGTTCGCCACCGGCGCGCCGGCCCAGGCGGCTTTGAACAGCGGTGTGGCGGTAATGAGGTAACATACCTGGTAACCGCCCCAGCTCTGCCCCTGGATGCCCATGTTGGCCTTGTCTATCCAGGGTTTTTCCGCGAGCGCTTCCGCGCCGCTTACCACGTAGTTATAAGCGCTTTTGCCGGGGTGGCCGGTCTCGTACCGGATGTCCGGCGCAAGCACCACGTAGCCGCGGCTTACAAAAAACGTGATGTTCAGCCGCGAAGGCGTGGGCGCAGGCGCCTGGTAGGTGTACAGCCCGTCGGTCAGCTTCTCGTAGAAATAAAGCAGCACCGGGTACTTTTTATGCGGGTCGAAATCTTCGGGTTTGTACAGGATGCCCTGCGTGGTTTTGCCGTTGTAGGTCTTCCAGGTGAACAGCTCGGCCGTGCCCCAGTTGTAGTCTTTCTGCTGCGGGTTGAGCGCGCTGATGCGCCCGGCTTTTGCCACATCCGCGCCGGCGAACACGTCAGGCGATTCCTGGAAGTTGCTGCGCTGGAAAAGATACATGTCCGCGTCTTTTGCTTTCATGACGGCGGAGTAGGAGTAGGGGCCGGTCACCAATTGGCGCAGCCCTTTTTTGTCCTTCAGCTTCAGGCTCCAAAGGCCGCCGTATTTGCTGGAATCGTTTTGCGAGGCCAGCAGCAGCTGCTGTTTCGGGCGCATGAACCGTTCCTCCCTGTCCAGCTTCAGGATGCGGAAATTCGTACGCAGCCTGCGGCCTTCGCCTTTAGTGAGGTTTACGGGCGTTTCTTTCCCCAGCGGGTCCACCTGCCAGATATCGTAACGGTCGTTGATGTAAATGTATTTGTCGTGCTCCTGCCAGCCGTTGGTGCCGTAGGGGCCGGGGTAATCGGGCATGTCCATTTCCTCGTCGGTGATGCGCGCGGGAATGTTGGCGCTGATCACGCGGCTGGCGCCGGTGGCGGTTTCGTAGGCATGCCATTGGCCTTCGGGCTGGTCGAACCAGGTGACGAAACGGCCTTCGGGGGAAATGGAAAAATAACCGTCCACGTCTTTTTTGATGAGCTTGCGCTGACCGGTGGCGATGTTCACCGCGTAACCGGTTTTGAGCGTGCTGCCCGTCCATTGCAGGGCCACGCGCCGGTTCACGTCCGTGTAGCCGACACCGTAGTCCGCGTTGCCTTCGTCGCCGGGGATGAAGGTTTCCATGCTAAGGTCCGCCAGCTGCACCACCCGCTGCTGCGCCGGGAAGTACACGGCGGCGTAGCTTCTTTTCAGCTCGCGGTCGAGGTTCTTCAGCTGCATGGTTTGCAGGTAATCGTCCTGGTAATGCCAGATGTCCACCTTCGCCACTTCAAAGTCCACGATGCTCGTGTCTTTTGGCTCACGGATGGGGGCGGTGCCAAAAAACAGTCTTTCGCCGTTGCGCGAAAAATTCAGCGTACCGTTTTCCGAAACGCTCCAGCGGGCGGGGATGCCCGCGGTGGCCTTCGTTACGGCGATATGCGCGGAATCCTGGCCGGTCTTAAAATAATACAGCGCGTAGAATTTCTGCAGGGCTTTGGCGCTGTCGCGGCTGCCGAGGTAAGCGAGCTGCCTGCCGGCCTCGTCAAAAGCGAACTGCGCGAAGACGCCGTCGCCGTTGCTGAGCACGGAGGGTTTGCGGGTAGCGACATCCCAGAGCAGCACGGCCGGCTTGGCGAGCGAATCTTTTTTGGAAGGATGAGTGACCGCCACCAGCCGGTTGCCGGTATTGCTGAGGGTGTAGGAGGTCACGTATTGTATCGTATCGGGCACGTAGGATTTTCCGGGATACGCGATCACGAGGTCGCCCGCATTCGCGGACGAAGATTTGCCGGGCGTATCGTCCGCCGCGTCCTGATCCTTGCCGGAAGCGGGTTTCGGGCGGGCGGTCTTTGCGGTAGTATCTTTCGGTCTTTCTATTAAATACGCCAGCAGGCCGCTGCCTTTTTCGGGCGTTTTGAACGATTTGACGTTGGGTATTTTGGTGACCTGCGTTTGTCCTAATTCGAGGATGCCAAGCGAATCCTTGGGCATGTCTGCCGGGAGTTTCTTTTTAATGCGCGCCTGCCGCGTGTCTTCAAAAAGCGGTTTGATATAAAAGATCACGTAACGCGAATCTTCCGTGATCACCGGCGCGGAGCCGCGCGGAATGTTTACCTGGCTGCCGTTGCGGAGATCGCGCACCACCAGCGTGGCGTCGCCTTGCTGCGGCGTAACGGTAAATGCGGCCCATTGGCCGTTGTTGCTGATCGTTTTTACGCCGATGGTCTGCCAGCCGTCGTATACGGTATGGTCCAGCGGTTTTTTGGATTGGGCCATTGCGCAAGCCGGCATCATGCAAGACAGGGATAGGCTCCACCAGAGGGATCGTGTCATGTCGAAAATGGTTTACTTGGTTGGTAACGGCGCTAAATTAATGTTTTTCCCGGCGATGAGGCCGGTTGCACCGATCCGCGCCGGATGTTGAGAGAAGCGCGGGCCCTATTTTTGCACAGCCGCCGCTCAGCCAACGGGAATGCTGCGCCGGTGCTGCCGCATCACGCGGAGCATTTGCAGCGCTACCGACAGCAGGATGAGACCCAGCCCCGCATAAAAACCGCCTTGCAGCAGCTTGTTCTCCTGGAAGATCACGAAGGCGAGAATGATGCTGTACAACGGCTCCAGGTTAAAACAAAGGTTGACGGTGAAAGCGGATATTTTGGTGAGCGCGTTCATCGACAGCGTATACATCAGCACGGTGCAGAACCAGGCGAGAATAAAAAGGTATACGGTATCCATCGCGGAAGGCATCAATGACGCCACCGGGAATGCGCGCAGGTAAAAGGGCATGAGCAGGCTGAGACCGAGGAAACCCACGCCCAGCTCGTAAAAGGTGATGCTCGCCGTGTCGTACTTTACGACCAGTCTTTTGTTGAAAACGGTAAACAGCGCGCAGAACATCGAGGAAATGATGCCAAGGATGATGCCCGTGCGGTATTGCGTGTCGAAGTGGAAAATGAGCAGGATGCCGGCCAGCGTGAGCATGCTCAGCAGCATCTCGGTCTTGTCAAAGCGGCGGCGGTTGATCAGCGGGTCGAAGATGGCGGTGAAAAGACTGGTGAGGGAAAAACACACCACGCCGATGGACACGTTCGCGTATTTGATGCTGGCATAAAAAAATATCCAGTGGAGCATTACGACGCAGCCGGTGCCGCCGATACGCAGGATGGCTTGCAGCGGCAGTCTTTTCAGCTTTCCCTGCCAGCGGAACAGCACGTACATGGTCACCGCCGTGATCAGCAGCCGGTACCATACGAGCATGCCTTCGTTCAACGTGATGAGCTTGCCGAGGATGCCGGTAAACCCCGCGAGGAAAACGGAAAGATGAAGCTGTAAGAATGCTTTTTTCACGATAACGGAATTATCCAAATATGCTCTGCCACTGTATCTTCAATACCCCTAAAATGCCTTCCTTCACAATGCCTTTGCTCATTTTGGAATAGCCTTCCTTACGGTCTATAAAAGTGATGGGAACTTCTTTGATGGTAAAGCCCAGTTTCCAGGCGGTAAATTTCATTTCTATCTGGAAAGCGTAGCCCACGAACTGTATGCTGTCCAGGTCGATCTTTTCCAGCACTTCGCGTTTGTAGCATACAAAACCCGCCGTGGCGTCTTTCACCGGTATCCAGGTAATAAAACGCACGTAGATGGATGCGCCATAGCTCAGCACGGCGCGGTTCCAGGGCCAGTTCTCGGTTTTGCCGCCGCGCACGTAACGCGAGCCCACTGCCACATCGGCGCCTTCGTTTGCGCATGCGTGATAGAGGCGCACGAGGTCGTTTGGGTTGTGCGAAAAGTCGGCGTCCATCTCGAAAATGTACCTGTAACCCTTTGCCAGCGCCCATTTGAAACCATGAATGTAAGCGGTGCCGAGCCCCTGTTTGCCGCTTCTTTCTTCGATAAAAAGCTGCCCGGGATATTCGGTCTGCAAAGATTTTACGATCGCGCCGGTGCCATCCGGGGAACCGTCGTCTACGATCAGGATGTGAAAATCCTGCTGCAATGAGACCACCGCGCCGATGATGCGGCGGATGTTGTCCTTCTCATTGTACGTAGGTATGATAACTAATTTTTCCAATTAGCGCGGTTTTTAAAAGGATGGCAAAAATAGATAAAGTCGCGCGCAAATTAGCACGTTTTAGTAAAACATTAGGATTTTTTTAGCACCATACTGGTGTAGATCTCTGATAGTTTTTGTTTCGTGTTGAGGGGGAAATCGGCTTTCATCATCCAGTCGTAATATTGGGGTTCTGCTTTGAGCACCTCCCTCACGGGTTTCCCTTTGTATTTGCCGAAGTTAAACATTTCCACGCCGTTCTGC
>CBINIO010000205.1:0-7320 GCA_966250725.1 uncultured Chitinophaga sp. | reverse complement strand
AGCGCCGCCACTTCCAACTACACCAAGTTTATCCTCCACTATAATTTCCCTCCCTTCTCCACCGGCGAAGTGAAAATGATGCGCGGCCCCGGCCGCCGCGAAGTGGGTCACGGTAACCTTGCGCTGCGCTCCCTCAAACAGATGATGCCCGGTAACGATTACGCCTATACGGTGCGCGTCGTGTCCGACATCCTCGAATCGAACGGTTCCTCTTCCATGGCTACCGTTTGCGCCGGCTCCCTGGCGCTGATGGACGCAGGCGTTCCCCTGCCGAAACACGTGTCCGGCATCGCCATGGGCCTCATTTCCCGCGCAAGCGACGGTAAATGGGCCGTACTGAGCGACATCCTCGGCGACGAGGACCACCTCGGCGATATGGACTTCAAAGTAACCGGCACCCGCGACGGTATCTGCGGCGTACAGATGGATATCAAAGTAGACGGTCTGAGCATGGACGTGATGCGCAAAGCGCTCGCCCAGGCACGCCAGGGCCGCCTGCACATCCTCGAAGCGATGTACAATACCATCGGAGCCGCCCGTCCTGAACCGAAACCGCATGCGCCGCGCATGGAAAAACTGATCATCGACCGCGAATACATCGGCGCGGTGATCGGGCCCGGCGGTAAAGTGATCCAGGAGATCCAGCGCGAGACCGGCACCACCATCAATATCGAAGAAGTAGGCCAGACCGGCGAAGTAAGCATCTTTGCCGTGAAGAAAGAAAATCTCGATAAAGCCCTCGCATGGATCAAAGGCATCGTAGCCGTTCCTGAAGTGGGCGAGGTATACGATTCAACCGTGAAAAGCGTAATGCCTTACGGTGCGTTCGTTGAGTTCCTCCCCGGCAAGCAGGGCCTGCTCCATATTTCCGAAGTTTCCTGGAAACGCCTCGAGAATATGGACGGTGTGCTGAGCGAAGGCGAAAAAGTGAAAGTGAAGCTGGTAGGCACCGATCCCAAAACCGGCAAGTTCAAGCTCAGCCGCAAGGTGCTGATGCCGAAACCCGAAGGTTACGTGGAAAGGCCCGAACGCGAAGACCGCGGCGAACGCCGTGATCGCGGCGACCGTGGCGACCGCAGAGGCGGCGATCGTGGTGACCGTCGCGGCGGCGACCGTTTTGACCGCGGCGATCGTGGTGATCGCGGCGACCGTGGCGGAGACCGCGGACAGCGTCCTTCGCAACCCGAGCAGTCGGAAGGTCCTGAACTGGGCCCGGTGTTTGACGAACAATAGTATCGAACCGTTTCATTGAAACGGTCAGCATATTGAAAAAGCGCCCTGGTGTATGCCGGGGCGCTTTTTTTGCAAAAGAGAACGCCCGGCCAACCGGCCAGACGTTCCTTGTTCTTACCAGGTATACTTTGCGTAAAATCGTTTGTGTGTACATGCCAGTACGGCATTTTCCGCATGATGCGAGCGATATAGCTTGCGTGAAATTCGTTTGTACGTCACCGTTATAACACGCGTTGCGGCAATAACGTTTACCCGTTCCCGTTACCGTTGCACGTTATGCATCTGCTCGAGGAAAATATCGCTTTCCCGCAGGATCAGCTTGCCCCGGTCGCGGTTGTTCACTTTGTTGAAACGGAAGATGCGGAAGGTTTTCAGATCGATGTCCTCGTAATCGATGCGGAATTGCGTCACCCTTTTGCCGGTAGACCTTTCCACCACCTGCACCCAGCCCTGCTCCAGCAATTCCGGCAATATCTCGTCGAGGTACGGCATCAGGATGGTTTCGGTATCGTTCCAGAACAGCGAGATGCGGTCCGTGGAATAGTGCAGGGGAGCGGTTTTGGAGGCCGCCCAGAATTTACCCGCCATCGCGTAGTGCCGCTGCACTTCTTCCTGGCTGAGATGCGCGAACTGGATATTGCGGAACACCTTGTTGTCGTATTTGCGCTCCGGGAGAATGGTATCCAGGCCTTTGAAATAATCCTCCACATGCTGCTTGTCAAAAATGAACACGGCATTTTCGACCTGGTACACAATGGAATCTTTCATCGGGAGGCTGAAGGGCTTTACGATCGTTTGCGCGGACGCGGCAGCATGACCGGCCAGAACGGCCGCCAGCAGAATGAGCTTTTTCATAGGATAAGGTTATATTATTTTAATTCAAATATAAATCAGGCCTCATTTTCTGCAAAGGAATTTTTAAAATTGTCAAATCGGTATTGGCTCTGAGGAATTTGTGATTATATTGTGTTCATGTCACATATCGCGATCACCATTACCGCTCCGTCAGAAATCAAGGACATACTCATCGCCCAGCTCGCCGACGCAGGGTACGAAGGGTTTGAAGAGAACGCAGAACAGCTCATTGCTTACATTCCTGAAGAACAGTTCGACAAGGAAGCGCTGGCCGGCCTGCTCGGCTCTCACGGGCTCGACTACACGCAGGAGACCGTCGCGCAGGCGAACTGGAACGCTGTGTGGGAAAGTAATTTCCAGCCGGTGCTGGTGGATACGTTCTGCGGAATCCGCGCGGCCTTTCACGAGCCGTTGAAAGAGCAGGTGAAACATGAGATCGTGATCACGCCAAAGATGTCTTTCGGCACGGGCCACCACGCTACGACGTATTCGGTGATCAAGCTGATGGAGGGAACGGATTTTAAGGACAAACGGGTGTTTGACTTCGGCACGGGCACCGGCATACTGGCCATACTGGCGGAAAAGCTGGGCGCCGCGGGCGTTGATGCGATCGACAACGACAGCTGGGCGGTGGACAATGCGCTGGAAAACGCCGAGACCAACAACGCCGCCGTGATGATCTGGAAAGAGGAGCGGCTGGACGAGCTGGAAGCCGGGCGTTACGACATCGTGCTCGCGAATATCAACCGTAACATCCTGCTGGCGAACATGTTTAACATGAAAAGAATACTCAAAAAGGATGGAATATTGATTTTGAGTGGTATATTGCAGGAAGACGAACCTGCAATTGTTAAGGCCGCCGGGGAAAACGGACTGGTCCCCGATAAGAAGTCGGAAAGAGAGCACTGGCTGGCGGTTTCATTCAAGGCCAGTTAATGTGGAAAAAATTATATATTTTATTTGCTGATTTACGAGTAATTGTCTTAACATTGCTGTTAAATTTGTATCCTTATTAACACATTATTTACTATCTTAGCAACTCTAACTTATTGTGATGAATGAATTAATGGTACTTATTGGCGCCTATCTCATAGGCTCTTTTGCCACTGCCGTCTGGGTAAGCAAAGGGGTTTTTGGTATCGATATCCGCGAGCATGGTTCCGGTAATGCCGGCGCCACCAACACTTTCAGGGTGCTGGGCCCCAAGGCCGGCACTTTTGTGATGCTGGTGGATATGCTGAAGGGCGTTCTTGCAGTGAGGCTTTCTTATCTCATTCCCGCCTATGATTCACCCGAGCAGCTCATCAACCTGCAGGTAGGGCTCGGCCTGGCAGCCGTAGTGGGCCACATCTTCCCGATATGGGCCGGTTTCCGCGGCGGCAAGGGCATTGCCACCCTCTTTGGCATGGTGCTCGCCATCCAGCCGCTGGTAGCGCTTTGCTGCGTAGGCGTTTTTCTCATGATCCTTTTCCTGACACGATATGTATCGCTCAGCTCCATCATTGCGAGCATCGCGTTCCCCGTACTGATCCTCTTTATTTTCAGGGAGCAGGAAGTATTCTACCGGCTGTTCGCCATCGCGGTGGCTTTGATGGTGGTGCTCACGCATCAGAAAAACATCATGCGCCTGCTGAGAGGCAACGAGTCCAAAGTTCCCATCTTCAAGAACCGCAAGGATAAAGACGGGGAAGACAGTCCCTCTTACTAAAAAACGCTGCGCTTCCTCCTGTTGTTCAAATCCGGCACAACGATTGCACTGTTTACAGAAAGTGGTAAATTCGCCGCAGCATACTGCGTTATACGCATGTAATTGCGAGACCATCTATTCTTCAAAATATTAACCGATGAAAAAAGTCGCATTGTTATTCATCGCCGGATCGGGGCTGCTGTTCGCTTGTTCGCGCGTGCCCATCACCGGCAGAAGCCAGTTGAACCTCATTCCCGAAAGCACGATGCAGAGCATGGCCGTACAGGAATACCAGTCTTTCCTTTCCCAGAACAAAGCGATATCACCCAACTCCAGCAAAGACGCCGAAATGGTGCGGCGTGTGGGTGGCCGCATCGCGCGCGCCGTTACCACGTACATGACCCAGAAAGGCCTTGCAGACGATATCGCGAGCTACAAATGGGAGTTTAATCTCGTAAACGACAAACAGGTGAACGCCTGGTGCATGCCCGGCGGCAAAGTAGTGGTATATACCGGCCTGCTGCCCGTTACGCAGAACGAGACCGCGCTGGCCGTTGTAATGGGTCACGAGATCGCGCATGCCATCGCCCGCCACGGCAATGAAAGGATGAGCCAGGGCCTCGTTGCGCAGGGCATCCAGATCGCAGGCGCGGTGGCGTTGAATAAAAACCCGCAGGCGCAGAACATATTCATGCAGGCGGTAGGCGTGGGCGGCCCGCTGGGTTTGATGGCCTATGGCCGTCAGAACGAATTGGAAGCGGACCATCTCGGTGTTATTTTTATGGCGATGGCGGGGTACAATCCGCAGGAAGCCATTCCTTTCTGGCAGCGTATGGCCAACGCAGGCGGCGGACAGAAACCGCCCGAGCTGCTCAGCACGCACCCGAGCGACGAACGCCGCATCTCCCAGCTGCAAAAGCTGATGCCTGAAGCGATGAAATATTATTCCGCACAGCGATAAGGTACTGTAACAGTATACAAAACGGAAAGGAGCCGCATTCATTGAAAGCGGCTCCTTTTCCGTTTTATCGGCGTGTTGTGTTTGTTTATGTCGTGTGTCCGCAAACGTTCGCTTTTTCTCAGTGGCAATACATCTGCGGGTAACAGGGTGATAGCGGCGTTCCGCTTATTCAAGTATCTGCGACAGATTCATCAGCTCGTCGTACTTGTACTGCTCCTTGTCGTTGCGGAAACATTTCGCCATTTCTTCCAGCAGGAACTGGATGATGCGCTGGTTGCTCTGCGGTTTGTAATACGCGGGCAGCGCGGGCACGTTCACCCGTTTGAAATAGGTTTCCACATCCTGCTGCGTATAGATCTGCCCCTGGATGGGATCGATAAAAAAGAGGATGCGGTAATCGCCGGGATCCGCGGGTTCGGTGAAGTCGTAGAACGTATCGAAGTAAGCAAGAATGAACTGGCGCGGGATGTTCACCGCGTACACCGGCAGGTCGAGCATGGCGCAAAGCGCCTGGTAAATGATGCCGTTGGTGACGGGATTGCCTTTTTTGCCTTCGATCACCTGGTTCATGAAGAACTGGTTCTTCCGCTGGTACGATACTTCCTCGCCTTTCAGCCCGAAATAATTATAGATCATGCTGTTGAGCACGTTGATCTGTTCGAGCGGCGTGAGGTAGTTGTTCAGCTCCAGCCATATATTGCGTTTGATGCGGTCTATCTCCGTATTCACCTGCGTGGCGGAAAGGTCGGGGTACTGGTACCTGGCGGCCAGTATGGCGCCCTGCATCAGCTCCTGCGCCCCGTTCTTCGTCCAGATGCGCACCGCTTCCTGCAGGTCCATGTAATGCACGCGGTGGATGAGCAGCTCGATCCTTTCCTGGATGGATTCATCATAGGTCGTTTCCCAGAGATGCTCCAGGTTTGGAATGATGTCTTTCCCGAAAAGGAGGATTTTGCTGGCCACCGTATCGAATACTTCCTGGTCAGGATCGTCCAGCAAATGGAACAACGCGTTTATTTCCCTCGTTTCGTGCAATGGATTCAGTTAGGTTTATGCCGTCAATTTACGAATTGTAAACTGATAATGAGCGTTTGCTAATCTTCAAATAATTCGCTATATTCTTTATTCCGCTTTCTTTTTGCGGGGCGGCGCCTTTTTCTTTGGCGGGTTGGCTTTCAGCTCTTCGATGATGGCTTTGGCCTCTTCCACCGTAAGGTCTGCTGCCGTCTCCTGCTTTTCTTTCGGCAGCTTGTAATTCCGCAGTCCCACTTTCAGGTACGGGCCGTACGGGCCTTTTAATACCTGTATCTTTTCTTTTTCGAACACCTTGATGGTACGCTCGTCTTTCGCGGCGCGTTTTTCCACGATCAGCGGCGCTACTTCGTCCAGCTCAACGGTATAAGGGTCCATTTCCTTTTTGAGGGAATAGAATTTTTTGTCGTGCTGCGCGTAAGGCCCGAAACGCCCGATGTTCACCGTCACGTCAGTACCTTCGAACAGGCCGAGGTTGCGCGGCAGGCGGAACAGGTCCATGGCTTCTTCCATGGAAATGGTCTCAATGCTCTGCGTTTGTTTCAGCTTGGCGAAGCGCGGTTTTTCCTCGTCTTCCACCGTGCCGATCTGCACCATGGGGCCAAAGCGGCCCATGCGCGCGGTAACGGGTTTGCCGGTGGCGGGGTCCTGTCCGAGCAGGCGCTCGCCTTTCACGCGTTCGGCCTTTTCGAGCGTTTCTTCCACGTTCTGGTGGAAGGGATCGTAGAAGTCGTGGAGCATGCTGGCCCATTTCTTCCGGCCGTTGGCGATCTCGTCGAACTGCTCTTCGATGGTGGCGGTGAAGCCGTAGTCCATCACGCGTTCGAAATATTGTTTGAGGAAGTCGGTCACCAGCATCCCGAGGTCGGTCGGGAACAGCTTGGATTTTTCGGCGCCGGTATTTTCCTGTTCGGTCACTTTGCTGATCTTGTCGTTTTTCAGGCTGAGGATGCGGAAGTCCCTTTTTACGCCTTCTTTATCGCGTTTTTCCACGTAGCCGCGTTTCTGCACGGTGGTGATGGTGGGGGCGTAGGTGGAAGGGCGGCCGATGCCGAGCTCTTCGAGTTTTTTCACCAGGCTCGCTTCCGTGTAACGCGGGGCGGGGCGGGTGAAACGTTCGGTGGCTTTCATTTCCTTCAGGTCCAGCGTTTGTTTTACCGCGAGCGGCGGCAGCACGCCTTCCTGTTCCTCGTCGTTTTCGTCCTCTTCGTCGCGGCCTTCCATATATACTTTCAGGAAGCCGTCGAACTTGAGCACTTCGCCGCTGGCGGTCAGCTCTTCGTTATTGGTGGAGATGCCGATCTTGGCGATGGTCTTTTCCAGCTCCGCGTCCGCCATCTGGCTGGCGATGGTGCGTTTCCAGATCAGCTCGTACAGGCGGCGCAGGTCCGAATCGTCCACCGTGGAATTTTCCATGTAGGTGGGGCGGATGGCTTCGTGCGCTTCCTGCGCGCTTTCGTTTTTGTTTTTGTATTTGCGGCTCTGGAAATATTTTTCCCCGTAGTTGGTGTTGATGGCTTTGCTGATGTCGGCCATGGCGGTGTCGGACAGG
>CBINIO010000204.1:0-7368 GCA_966250725.1 uncultured Chitinophaga sp. | reverse complement strand
AAAACGGATACGAACGAGGTTGGTTTGTTCCGCCCCTGCCGAGTTCCGACAACCTAATGCGGAAATAAGCATGTAGAAGCCTTTTGGAGGATATGTTTGGACGCGGGTTCGACTCCCGCCGGTTCCACCACAAAAAAGCCGTTGACGATCGTCAACGGCTTTTTTGTTGCTCATCCCCGCTTTTTTCTTTTATTTGTGCCAAACAACCAAAATCTCCTTGCCGACGAGCCTACCATATGAGGGAACGACTGAGGTGCACCTGATTGCCGATGGCGACGAAAAAGCGTTTTTTGAGTTCTATAACCACCATGCCGCGCTGCTCCGGCCGTTCCTGGTGAAGTATACCCGCTCCGCCCCGGACGTGGAAGACATCGTGCAGGAAACCTTTATTAAAGTTTGGCTTCACCGTGACCAGCTGCCGCAGATCGAAAATATCCGCGCCTGGATCAACCGCATTGCCGCAAGGGTATACCTCGACCATCTCGACCGCGAGCTGCGCAGCCGCAGCCGGAAGGAAAACGCCGGCCGCGACTGGTATGGCGCCGGGCAGGTGGCTTCTGAAGAACGTACGCGCCTGCTCGACATCCGTCAGCACATCCTCCGCGCGCTGGACGGTCTTTCCGAACCCCGGAAAAAGATCTTCCGCCTCAATCGTGAACTGGGAATGAAACCCGCCCAGATCGCGGAACTCCTTCACATGCCCGTCGGTACCGTAAAAAACCAGCTTTCCGCGGCGCTCCGCCAGGTGCGCGACCGGCTGACGGCCTCCGGTTATGGCCCGCTGATAGCCCTGTGGCTGGTTTCCCGCTTTTTCTGAAAAAAATCCCCTCATTGCCGTGACGTTTTGTTGCGGGCGCCGTCTTACCAATAAAGAAGGCGCACACAGCGCCGCAGTCAACCAATAATTCCACTCATGGATCAGCAAAGGATCGATCATTTATTGAAACAATACGCCGCAGGCGCACTTACCGAAGAAGAGCAGCAGGAGCTGGAACAATTGCTCTCACAGCCGTCCCGGAAAGAGCTGGAGGAACGCATCGCGGCGATACTGGAAGAGCGCAATGGCCCGGCGGAAATGCCCGGCACCCCGTCATACACCGATCACGCCGACGGCGCATCATACACCAATGCCATCAACGAAACCGCCTCGAGGAAAACTTTCGACCGCATTATGGCGGCAGACAAGCCTTTGACCCGCGGCATCAAACCTATGCGCCGGTGGCTGGCAGCCGCGGCGGTAGCGCTGCTCTGCATTTCGGCGGGCGGGTACTTTTTGCTGAACCGCACGGAACAGCCCGCCGCAACAGCGCAAACCGAGGGAGTAAAACCCGAGAAGTCCCCCGGCCGCAATACCGCCATCCTTTACCTGGCGGACAGTTCGGCGGTGGAGCTGGACAGCCTGGGCAACGGCGTGTTGGCCGCGCAGGGCGGCGCAAACGTGGTGATGAAGAACGGGCAGCTTTCCTATTTGCCGCAGCAGTCCGGCGGAAGCCAGGCCGCACCTGCGTTTAACCGCATCGTTACGCCCAGGGGCGGCGAATTTACCATCGTGCTGCCTGACGGCACGCGCGTGTGGCTCAACGCGGCTTCCTCCCTCACTTTCCCGACGGTGTTCAGCGGCGGCAAACGCGAAGTGGAGCTGACCGGCGAAGCTTACCTGCAGGGGGCGGAAGATAGATCGCATCCGTTCGAAGTAAAGATCAGGAACGTGAACGTGGCCGTGGTAGGCACGCAGTTCAATATCATGGGGTATGAGGACGAATCGGATATCGTCACCACGCTGGTGTCCGGCGCCGTGCGCATTACCGCGGCGGGCAACGATACAAAGCTGCTGGCGCCGGGGCAGCATGCGGTGGTGGACAGATCGGGCGCATTGCACATCGAAAAGGCGGACGTGGCGGAAGAAACGGCCTGGAAGAACGGCCGCATTCATTTTGAAAGGACGAGCATCCGGCAGATCATGCGCCAGGTGTCCCGCTGGTACGATGTGGACATCGCCTACCGCGGGGATGTAGCTGAAATGGATTTTACCTGTACCGTTTCGCGCAGGGATAAATTGTCGAAGCTGCTGGCGCTGCTGGAAATGACGGGGGCCGTGCATTTTACGATGGAAGGGAATACCATCGTCGTTCAACCTTAAGGATTATTTTATTCAACCAATTGCCTGTACCTGGCGTGCAGAGAAAAAGATCTTCGTTCAACAAAATCTAATATTCAACCAAAAGAGACACTATGCAGCACGATTCAGGATGAGCCTGCCCCCGCCCGGCGGCGGGTATCCGGGTCCTGTACAAAAGAAGGCCGATGACGTTGGCGCGTCACCGGCCGGAGTATCGGACCAACATTCGCAATTCACATTCGGCAAACATTAAATCCAACAACGCTAAAGTATGAAAATTACTGCTTCTGGGAGCGTCCCACCTATGCGCGGCCGGTTTCCCGCCAAAAGTTTATTAATTATGAGACTCATTTTTTTGTTGACGGTTGTAGCCACTCTTGAGACCAGTGCTTCGGGCTGGGCGCAGACCGTTACGATCAGCGTCAGGAATGCGCCGCTGGAAAAGGTGTTCCTCGAAATGAGACGGCAAACGGGGCGGCAGTTCGTCTTCAACGCGCAAATGCTGGACAGGGCGGCAAGGGTTACATTTTCCGTGAAGGAAGCGCCGCTGGAAGAGGCGCTGAAGCTGTCCCTCGAAGGGCAGCCGCTTACGTACGCTATCATAGACAATAATGTGGTCATCAAACCGGCGCCTGTAACACCGGCCGTTGCGCCCGCCCGGGAGACCGCGGCCATCGGCGTGACCGGTGTGGTGAAAAGCAGGGACGGCACGCCTTTGGCGGGTGTGTCCATTCTCGTAAAAGGCACTTCGCAGGGCACCGTTACGGACGTGAACGGGCGCTTCGAGCTGAAAAATGTCAAAGAGGGCTCGGTGCTGCTTTTCCGTTTTATCGGCTTCGCCGTGAAGGAAGTGCAGCTTTCCACGGCTTCCGCGAACCTCAACGTGGTGCTGGAAGAAACGGAGAGTAAAATGTCGGAAGTAGTAGTGACCGGTTATCAGAACGTAGACCGGAAACTGTTTACCGGCGCGGCTACCAAAGTGAGCGCCAAAGACGCCGAACGCAACGGCGTGCCCGATATTTCGCGTATGCTGGAAGGCCAGGTGGCCGGGGTGTCGGTACAGAACGTATCCGGCACTTTCGGCGCCGCGCCCAAGATCCGCGTACGCGGCGCCACTTCGCTTTCGGGGGAGAACAAACCGTTGTGGGTGGTGGACGGCATCATCCTGGAAGACGTGGTGAACATTTCGAACGAAGCGCTTTCCACCGGCGACGCCAATACGCTGATCGGCTCTTCCGTGGCCGGCCTTAACCCCGACGATATCGAGTCGTGCAACATCCTCAAAGATGCGGCGGCCACCGCCATGTACGGCGCGCGCGCCATGAACGGGGTGATAGTAGTGACCACCAAACGCGGCCGCAATACCGAAGGCAAGGCGCAGGTGAACTACACGGGCACGTTCACCACCTATCTCAAACCTACCTACGACCAGTTCGATATTATGAATTCGGCCGACCAGCTGTCCGTACTGCTGGAGCTGGAAAATAAAGGGTATTACAGTCACAGCGCAGCGTCCCGAGGGGCTAACGGCGGCATCTTTTACAAGATGTACAACCAGATGTACGACTACGATCCCGTTACCGACAGTTATGCGCTGAAAAACACGATGGACGACCGCCTGAAGTTCCTGGAGCGCTACGCGAAAGCCAATACCGACTGGTTCGACCTGCTTTTCCGCAATTCGCTTTTGCAGGAGCATTCGCTTAGCGTGAATACCGGTTCCGCCAACTCGCAGACCTACTTCTCCACCTCCATGATGAAGGACAACGGCATGACGCTGGGCGACAAGGTAACGCGTTATACCGCCAAGTTCCGCAACAACTTCCGTCTCAGCGAAAAGCTCAGGGCGGAAGTGCTGGTAAACGGCTCGGTGCGCGACCAGCGTACGCCCGGTACGCTCACCCGCAATTCCGATCCCGTGTACGGCGTTTATTCCCGCGACTTCGATATCAACCCGTATTCTTACGCGCTGAACACGAGCCGCCTGATGACCGCCTACGACCAGAACGGCGACGAGGAATATTTCGTGCGGAACTACGCGCCTTTCAATATCATCAACGAGCTGAACACGAATTATCTTACGTTGAAAGGCATCGACCTGCAGGTGCAGGGCGGCATCAAATACAAGATCATCCCGCAGCTGGAATACTCCGTTGACGGCGCTTACCGGTACGCCAACACTACCCGCGAACACTATGTGCTCGAAGGTTCCAACATGGCCGAATCGTTCCGCGCGGATTACGACGCCACCATCGCCGCAGGCAACATCAACCTCTACACCGACCCGGACGACATCAATTCCCTGCCGGTAGTAGTGCTGCCCGACGGCGGTTTTTACAACACCACCATCAACTCGCTGAAGAACTTTTATTTCCGGCAGAACCTGGAGTACGACAATACTTTCAACACGGTGCACCGCTTCAATTTCTTTGGTTCCATGGAGCTGCGCGGCACCGACCGTAAAAATTCCGCGTACGAAGGCATCGGCTACCAGTATGCGAACGGCGGGCTGGTGAACCCCAACTACCGTTATTTCAAAAAAATGATCGAAGGCGGCGACCCGTATTTCGGCATGAACTACGAGGCCGAACGTTTCGCGGCATTCATGGGCCGCGCGGCATACGCTTTCGGCGAAAAATACAGCGTAAACGCCACCGCCCGTTACGACGGCTCCAATAAAATGGGCAAATCGAAAGTAGCGCGCTGGCTGCCCACCTGGAACGTGTCCGGCGCATGGCATATCGAGAACGAGCCGTTTTATGGCGAAGGCATTAAAAGGATATTGTCCGGTGCAACGCTGCGCGGTACTTACGGCATGACGGCCAGCATCGGCGACGCGCGCAACTCTTCCGCCGTGTTCTACAACCGCGTGACCTACCGCCCGTATGAGAACGAAAAGGAATCCGGCATTTTCCTCAGCGGCCTCGAAAACTCCGAGCTGACCTGGGAAAAGATGTACGAGCTGAACATCGGCGCCAACCTCGCGCTGTTCAACAAGATCGATCTTACCATCGACTGGTACCGCCGTAATTCCTTCGACCTCATCGGCAGCCTGAACACTTCCGGCATCGGCGGGCAGTTCGTAAAAACGGCCAACTATGCGGACATGAAAGCAAAAGGCTTCGAGGTGACCATCGCAGGCAATCCCGTGGCCTCGCGCGACTTCCGCTGGAGAACGCAGTTCAACATCGCGATGAACAAAAACGAGATCACCAACCTTGAGATCAACCCCAGCATCTGGACGAACGCGCGTGCGGAAGGCGGTATGCGCAAGGGTTTTGCGCAACGCGGCCTGTATTCCATTCCCTTCGCCGGGCTTGATCCGGAATACGGTTACCCCACCTACAAAACGCTCGACGAAAAAGATCCTGTAACCACGACGTATGTACGTTTGCAGGACGAGGACGACAATTACCTCGTGTATCACGGTCCCACCGACCCGACCGTTACCGGCGGCTTCTATAACAACTTCCGGTATAAGAACTTCTCGCTGTCCACCCTGCTGACCTTTGCGGCCGGCAACTGGATCAGGCTGCAGCCTTCATTCGCCGCCGCTTATTCGGACATGTATACGGTGTCTAACCGGATGAACGACCGCTGGCTGCAATCCGGCGACGAAAAACGCACCAATATCCCTTCGCTGCTCGGCTTTTACCATGTGTCGAACGGCGTGACGAACGGCGCTACCGGCGCAATAGTGGACGGCGTTTATCCTTACAACGCCTATAATTATTCCACCGAAGCCGTTGCCAAAGGCGACTTTATCCGCCTGAAAAGGATCGCGCTGGATTATACGCTGCCGGCGAAGCTGATGACGCGCATCGGCATCCGCAGCGCGCAGGTGTCGCTGGTGGGGAATAACATCGCGCTGCTGTACTCCGACGAAAAGCTGTACGGCGCCGATCCCGAGTTCTTCAACAACGGCGGCGTGGCCATGCCGGTCCCCAAACAATATACCGTGGCCGTAAAAGTGGGGTTCTAAACTGAAACCGTTAAAACAGACAATCGACAATGAAAAATATCATCATATACGGCCTGTTACTGCTGGGAGCGCTTGCGGCGCCGTCGTGCAGCAAATACCTGGAGGTGACCCCGGATAACAGGGCCGAGATCAATACCGTGGAAAAAGTGGCCGGGCTGCTGGTGTCCGCGTACCCGGACAGGCATTACCTGTTTGCCGAAACGGCGTCCGACAATGCGGAAGACCGTACCCGCGCGCTGTCGTCCAACCAGTCGCAGCCTTACGTGGACCTGTATATGTGGGAGGACCCGGAAGGTTCCGGCAACAGCACGCCGGCCGAATACTGGAACGCCTGTTATTCCGCCATCGCCGCGGCCAACCATGCGCTGCAGGCCATCGAGCAGAACGATTTTGGCGATAAGGTGAAACCGTATAAAGGCGAAGCGCTCGTCGCCCGCGCTTATGCGCATCATATGCTGGTAACGTTTTTCGCGCAGGCGTACGAGATCGGCGGGGCCAACAGCGGCATGGGCATACCGTACGTAACGGATCCGGAAACCGTGGTGTCGAAACATTACGACCGCGGCACCGTGGCAAGCGTGTACGGGCAGATCGAAAAAGACCTGACCGAAGGGCTGGCACTGCTGCCCGGCGGTACCTGGCAGGTGCCGAAATATCACTTCAACCCGCAGGCGGCGCACGCGTTCGCCGCGCGTTTTTATCTTTTTAAAGGCGATTGGGACAAAGTGATCGAGCACGCATCGGCGATTTTCCCCGAGAACAATTTCTACGACAACATCCGCCAGTACGCCGGCAACCTGTACAACCTTACGTCAGACGAGCACCGCCAGGAATACACCAAAGCAGAGCGGCCCTTCAACCTGCTGCTCGCCAACACCTATTCCGTATACCACCGCAGCAGCGGCGCAGGCGCCAACCGTTACGGTTTCGGGGAACAGGTAAAGGCGCACTATGCGGGCACCACGGTGTTCGGCGCCGCGTTCCGCACGCGCCTGTTCAGCTGGGGCGCGCCCAATTATAACCCCGGCAAGTTCGTCGAATATTTTCACTACACGAACGTGGCGCAGGGCATCGGTTATCCGTACATCATGATGCCGCTGCTCACGGCGGACGAGGCGCTGATGAACCGCGCCGAAGCGTATATCCAGAAACAGAACTACACGCTCGCGATCAACGATCTCAACGATTTCGCACGCTCGCGCATCGTAAATTTCTCACTTGGCGTTCACGGGCTCACGGTGGAAAAGGCGAAGACCTTCACCGGTAA
>CBINIO010000203.1:0-7407 GCA_966250725.1 uncultured Chitinophaga sp. | reverse complement strand
AAGATCCAGTGGACCCAACTACCTCCCGCTCTTCGCGACCATCTTTTCGAGCGCGGGCTCGAAAACTGCGTAGTTCTTTTCTTTGCGCGCGCGTATCCAGGCGTGATAGGCGCTGTTGGTGGCGGTGGAAAGCTCGGCCACAAAAGCGGCGGGGTATTTCCGGTTCTTTTCATAATCCTCCAGCGAGAGCGTCACGTTCTTTTTCTGGATGGCCGTGAGGTCGTTGCGCTGCTGCAGCTCCCGCAGCAGGCTGCCCAGCGATTCGTGGCTGAACAGTTCATGCGCCAGGCTGCTGAGGGTGGTGAGCTGCTGCCCCCTGAAGGCCGCTCCTTTTTCGGGGAGATAGGTTTCCTGGTCCCAGCCCAGCACCGCCGTGGCGTTGCGTACGTCCGCTATCTGCTGCATCTTTTTTTTGTACTCTTCGTAAAGCTCCGCTGAAGTTTTTTGCACTGTCATGAAAAGGATTTTATTTTACAAATCTATCGACCCGCCCGCATAGGAACAAAATGCAGCGCGGAATGCTGATAACAATCAAGATATGACCATCCGCGAAATAATACAAGTCATAGAGGCCTTTGCGCCGCCAGGCTACCAGGAGCATTACGACAATGCCGGGCTGCTCTTCGGGCGGCCGGAATGGGAGGTGACGGGCGCGCTGCTCACGCTGGACGCTACCGAGGCCGTGCTGGACGAAGCGATCGAAAAAGGCTGCAATCTCGTGATCGCCCATCACCCCATCGTGTTCGGCGGGCTCAAAAAGATCACCGGCCGCAATTACGTGGAAAGGGTGGCGATCAAGGCCATCAAGCACGACGTCGCCGTATATGCGGCGCACACGAACCTTGACAATGTGCGGGCCGGCGTAAGCGCCATGATGGCGGGCCGGCTTGACCTTACCCATACCCGCGTGCTGGACCCCAAAAGGGAGCTGCTGCGCAAGCTCTACACCTTTGTGCCCGTTGCCGACGCGGAGATCGTGCGGAGCGCGCTTTTTGCGGCGGGGGCGGGGCATATCGGCAAATACAGCGAATGCAGCTTTTACCATGAAGGCACCGGCACTTTCAAAGGCGGCGCCGGCGCCGATCCATACGTGGGCAAGCCCGGCGAACGGCATGCGGAGAACGAGGTGAAGGTGGAAGTGATCTTCCCCGCCTGGATGGAAGATAAAGTGGTGCAGGCCATGCTGAGGCATCACCCCTACGAGGAAGTGGCGTACGACATCGTAAAGCTGGAGAACGCATACGCCGACGTTGGCTCCGGCCTGGTGGGCCGGCTGCCCGAAGCGATGGACGAAATGGACTTCCTGCGGCTGGTGAAGGAACGGTTTCGGACGGGCTGTGTGCGGTACACGCCTTTGCGGGGCAAAAAAGTGCATACCGTGGCGGTTTGCGGCGGGGCGGGCAGCTTCCTGCTAAAACGGGCCAAAGCGGCCGGAGCGGACGCTTACGTGAGCGCCGACTTCAAGTATCACGAATTTTTTGATGCTGAAAATCAATTAATTATAGCGGATGTCGGACATTTTGAGAGCGAACAGTTCGCAGTAGACTTATTTTATCATATATTGACCGAAAATTTCCGTAACTTCGCGCCTCTAAAATCTACCATCAACACAAACCCTGTAAATTATTTATAATACATGGATACTGTTAAAGAATACAACGTTGAGGAAAAGCTGGTTTCTGTACTGCGGTTACAGAAGTACGATTCCAAGTTGGACGAAATCCAGATCCTGAAGGGTGAGTTGCCGATCGAAGTGCGGGACCTTGAAGATGAGATTGAGGGACTGAACCACCGCCAGGCACATATCGAAGACGAGGTGAAAGGCATCCAGGACTTTGTGGCCGCCAAAAAAGCCGCGATCAAGGAAGCCGAGGCACTGGCAAAAAAATACGAAAAACAGCAGGATAATGTAAAAAACAACCGTGAGTTTGAAGCCATCTCCAAGGAAATAGAAATGCAGAACCTGGAGATCAAGCTGGCGGAAAAACACATTAAAGACGCTAACGAAGAAGTAAAGGAAAAGACCCGTGCGCTAGAAGTGGCTAAAAAAGCCGTTGCAGACAAGGAATTGAACCTGAAACATAAAAAAGGCGAACTGGAAAAGATCATTGCCGAGACCGAAAAAGAGGAAAAAGCATTCGAGAAACAATCCCAGGACGCACGCGAAAAGGTGGACCCTCGCCTCCTCGCCGCTTATGAAAAGATCCGCAAGAACTACCGCAACGGCCTGGCCGTGGTAACCGTTATGCGCGATTCCTGCGGCGGCTGCTTCAACGCCATCCCCCCGCAAAGGCAGGCTGAGATCCGCCAGCGTAAAAAGATCATCGTTTGCGAACACTGCGGCCGCATCCTCGTTGACAACGACCTGGAAGCTACCGTTACCATCTAACACCGCAGGCAGAAAGATATAAAGGAACTCCGCGCACTTCCATTGCGCGGAGTTCCTTATTTTTGTCCCTATGCGTTTCATTTTCATCATACTTCTCTTTTGCAGTATATCCGTGACCGTGAGTGCCCGGCAAAAGAAGTTCGAATTTAACACCCGCTGCCAGCAAGCCTACGACGCCATCATGCAATTGCGGCTGAACAGCGGCCTGCAGCTTCTCGAAGAAGAGAAACGCGACAACCCCGACAATCTTATTCCTTATTTCATCGAGAACTACGCGGATTTTTTTATCCTTTTTTTTAACGAAGACCCCGCTGTATACGCCCGCCAGCGCAAGCAGCGAGCCGCCCGGCTGGAGCTGATGGAGCAGGGGCCTGAAGATTCGCCGTACTTTCTTTATACACAGGCAGCCATCAAATTCCAGTGGGCGATGATCAGGGTGAAGTTCGGCGAAAAGTGGGACGCGGTTTGGGAGATACGGAAAGCGTACCTCACGCTGAAAGACAACCAGCGCAAATTCCCCGGCTTCCTGCCCAACAACATGCTCACCGGCCCCATGCAAACCGTGTTCGGCACCGTTCCCGAAGGCTATAAATGGATCACCAACATCCTCGGCCTGCGCGGAAGCATCAAAGAAGGCATGGCCTCGCTGCAAAAGGTGATCGACAGCAACGATCCCACCGCGGCGCTTTTTAAAGAAGAATCGTATTACTATTACTGTTATCTCAAGCTGTTCATCGAAAACAAGCCCGAAGAGCTCTGGGCCTTCATCCGCAGCAAACAGCTGGACACAAAACATAATTATCTTTTTGCGCTGATGGTAGCCAACCTGAGCCTCAACAACCAGAAAGCGGACCAGGGCATCAGGGTGCTGGAAGAACGCGTGAAAAGCCCCGAATACGCCGAAATATGGTATAAGGAATATGTGCTGGGCCTGCTCAAGCTCGAACGGCAGGACGCCGACGCCATCGCGCACCTGGAACGGTTCGTCAATAATTTCAAAGGCAAGTTCTATGTAAAGGAAGCATTGCAGCGGCTTAGCTGGGCGTATTTCCTGAAAGGGGATATGACCACGGCCAACCGTTACCGCAGCCTGGTGCTGCAGCGCGGCAATACCGAGACCGATGCGGACAAGCAGGCGCTGAAAGAAGCCAAAAGCGGCAAGTGGCCCGACCCCCTGCTGCTGAAGGCACGGCTGATGAGCGACGGCGGTTTTTATGAAGAAGCGCGCGACCTGCTGCTCACCAAACGCTCGAACGACTTCCCGACGGTGGAGCGCAAGCTCGAGTACGCTTACCGCCTGGCGCGCATCTACGATGAAATGGGCATGGACAGCAACGCCATCCGGCTGTACGACGCCACCATCAAGATCGGCAGCAACCGGCCCGAATATTACGCCGCGCGCTCCGCCCTGCAGCTGGGATATATTTATGAGAAAAAAGGCGACAAGGCCAAAGCCCGCAAGAGTTACCAGACCTGCCTGGACATGGAAGGCCATGATTACAAAAATTCGCTGGACCAGCGCGCAAAAGCCGGGATGCTCCGCCTGGAAGGGAAATAATTCGCAATTAATTAAGAACTTAGACCTGGAAAATCTTATATGCTATACCGCTTAGTTATTCAGAATTATGCGATCATCGACAGCCTGGAGGTGGATTTCTCCAGGAACCTGAACGTGATCACCGGTGAAACAGGCGCCGGCAAATCCATCCTGCTCGGCGCGCTCAGCCTCATCCTGGGCGAGCGGGCGGACCCCGCGGTGCTGTTCGACAAAACGCGCAAATGCGTGATCGAAGGCATGTTCAAAGTAAAGCCGCAGCAGGTGCAGGCGTTTTTTGAAACGCATGAGCTGGATATGGAGGACTCGCTCATTATCCGCCGCGAGATCAGCTCCGCCGGCAAGAGCCGCGCCTTTGTGAACGATACGCCCGTGAACCTTTCCCAACTGAACGAGCTGAGCAGCCTGCTGGTAGATCTTCACCAGCAGTTCGACACGCTGGAGCTTGAAAAATCCGGTTTCCAGCGTGAAGTGATAGACGCGCTCGCCGGCCACCAGGAGCAGTTGCAGGCATACGCCCGCCGGTACCATCAATACGCCCGCGTGCAGAAAGAGCTGAAAGATCTCCAAACGCAACGCGAGCACGCCAACAAAGAAAGCGACTACAACAAGTTCCTGCTGGACGAGCTGCTGGAAGCGGACCTGCAGGAAAACGAAATAGAAACGCTCGAAGCCGAGCAGCAGGTGTTGAGCCATGCGGAAGAGATCAAAGGCACGCTCAACCGTGTGTATTTTCAGCTGAAGGAAGATGAAACGCCCGTGCTGCAACAGCTGCGGCAGCTGCAGGCCTCGCTGCAAACGCTGGCCGCTTTTCACAAGGACGTGCCCGCGCTGGCGGAACGCCTGCAAAGCGCGTATGTGGAATTGCAGGACATTGCGTCGGAAGTGGACCGTCTCAACGATCACGTGCAATACGACGGTGAACGTATGGAGCAGCTGAATGACAGGCTGGAAGCGGCTTACAGGCTGATGAAAAAACACGGCGCGCAAAACACCGGCGAGCTTTTGCAGATCAGGGACAACCTCCGGCAAACCATCGACGGCGTGCTCAACCTCGACGACCGCATCCTGGAGCTGGAAAAAGAAAGCGCTGAAATACTGGCGGAGCTGGAAAAAACGGCCGCACAGCTTTCCGCGCAGCGCAAAGCGCAGACGGCGCCTTTCGAGCAGAAAGTGAACGCGCTGCTGGCGCAGGTAGGCATGCCCAACGCCCGCATCAGGGTGGACGTGCAGGAATGCCCGCTGCATGCTTTCGGGAAAGACAATATCGAATTCCTCTTCGACGCCAATAAAAGCAATAACTTCGGGCCTATACGCAAAGTGGCCTCCGGAGGCGAGCTGAGCAGGCTGATGTTGTGCATCAAGAGCCTGGTGGCGCGTTCGGTAGCGCTGCCTACATTGATCTTCGACGAAATAGACACCGGTATTTCAGGCGAGGCCGCCAAACAGGTGGGCATCATCATGAAAGAGCTGGCCACAGGCCACCAGGTGATCTGCATCACGCACCAGCCGCAGCTGGCGGGCAAGGCGGACGCGCATTATTTCGTGTACAAGCATATGGAGAACGATAAGGTGCGCACGCATGTGCGGCTGCTGACGCAGGACGAGCGCATTACCGCCATCGCGAAAATGCTCGGCGGCGAGAAGCCCACGGCCGCCGCGTTGGAGAACGCGCGGGAGATGGTTATGCAATAACATTTCAATATTCGACTTTAACTACTAAATTTGCCCAAATTTTAATCAATGGCCCACAACTTATTACAAGGGAAGAAAGGTATCATCTTTGGCGCGCTGGACGAAAATTCCATAGCCTGGAAAACCGCCGTGCGCTGCGTGGAAGAAGGCGCGCAGATCGTGCTGACCAATGCGCCTATCGCGCTGCGCATGGGTGAGATCAACAAGCTGGCCGAAACCTGCAAAGCCCCGGTAATACCGGCTGATGCCACCAGCATGGACGACCTGAACAACCTCTTCGCCAAATCCATGGAGCACTTCGGCGGCAAGATCGATTTTGTGCTGCATTCCATCGGTATGAGCGTGAACGTAAGAAAAGGCAAACCCTACACCGACCTCGATTACGACTTTTTCCATAAAGGGCTCGACATCTCCGCGATGTCGCTCCACCGTGTGCTGCAAACTGCGTACAAGCTGGACGCGCTCAACGAATGGGGCTCCGTGGTGGCGCTCACTTACATCGCCGCGCAGCGCGTGTTCCCCGACTACAGCGATATGGCGGACGCCAAATCCATGCTGGAGTCCATCTCCCGCAGCTTTGGCTATCACTACGGCGTGAAAAAGAAAGTGCGCATCAACACCATTTCACAATCTCCCACCAGAACTACCGCGGGCAGCGGCGTGAAAGGCTTTGGCGACTTCATCAGCTACGCTGAAAAAATGAGCCCGCTGGGCAACGCTTCGGCCGACCAGTGCGCGGATTACACCGTAACGCTGTTCTCCGACTATACCCGCATGGTGACCATGCAGAACCTGTTCCACGACGGCGGTTTCTCCTTCACGGGCGTTTCCCAGTCAGTGATCGAATCGATGGGGGAATAGTTCCAAGCAGGCGCGGCAACCCGCTCTGGTGAAAGCATCAAATGTGTGAATAGTTCCGAACAAGCGCGGGCAACCCACTCTGATGAAAGCATCAAATGTGTGAATAGTTCCAAACAGGCGCTCGCAACCCGCTCCGGTGAGCATCAAATGCGCGAATAGTTCCAACCAAGCTCCGGCTTAAAAAATAAAAACCGTCCCGGTAGTGCTTACCAGGACGGTTTAATTTTTTTTCAGCATAGGCGGCTCGCTGAGGGGCGGCGGGACTAATATTCGTCTTCGTTAAAGAAGAAGTCGTCTTGCGACGGGTAATCAGACCAGATATCCTCTATGCCTTCATAAATTTCACCCTCATCCTCCAGTTCCTGCAGGTTTTCGATAACTTCGATGGGTGCACCGGAACGGATGGCGTAATCTATGAGTTCGTCTTTTGTGGCTGGCCATGGAGCATCCTCCAGGTACGAGGCCAATTCTAAGGTCCAGTACATCGTATATAAATTTTTACTTTTCCAAATTTTCGCAAAAGTATTATTTAATTTGAAATAAACAACTATTACTATTTTAACGGCTAATTTACTTCGTTTCGGTTATGTTAACTGCTCGCAATGTTACCAAAAATTATTCCAACCTCCAGGTGCTGAGAGGGGTGGACATTTCTGTCAGTAAAGGGGAAATTGTCACCATCGTCGGCTCCTCCGGGGCGGGCAAAAGCACCCTGCTGCACATCCTGGGAACGCTGGACAGTCCTACCGGCGGCGAGATCACCATCAACGGGGTGCATACCGGCGCTTTGCAGGGCAGGCGCCTGGCGGATTTCCGGAATCGGCAGATCGGGTTCATCTTCCAGTTCCACCACCTGCTGCCCGAGTTCAGCGCGCTGGAAAATGTGTGCATCCCGGGTTATATCGCC
>CBINIO010000202.1:0-7431 GCA_966250725.1 uncultured Chitinophaga sp. | reverse complement strand
CGGCCATCGGGCAGGACCGTCCCGCAAAGCGGCCTTTTTTCCTTTACATGGCGCATTACGCGGTGCATGTGCCGCTGGAAGCGGACAAACGTTTTTACCAGCGGTATATCGACGAAGGCCTGAGCGTGCCGGAAGCAAAGTACGCGAGCCTGCTGGAAGGCATGGACAAAAGTCTCGGCGATATCATGGATTATCTCGAACGCGAGAACATCGCGAAGAACACCGTCATCCTGTTTATGTCCGACAACGGCGGGCTGGCCCTTGCGCCGCCGCGCACGCCGCCTGCCCACACGCAGAACTTCCCGTTGAGATCGGGCAAAGGTTCTGTGAACGAAGGAGGCATCCGCGAGCCGATGATCGTAAGCTGGCCCGCGGTCATCACCGCGGGAACGGTGGCGGCGCAACCGGTGATCATCGAAGATTTCTTTCCGACTATACTTGAGATGGCGGGCATCCGCAAACCGGCGCTGGTGCAGCAAACGGACGGCGTCAGTTTTTTACCGGTGCTGAAAGGCGCTGCGCGGAAAACAAAGGAACGTTTGCTGGTATGGCATTACCCGCACCGCTGGACAAATCGCGAAGGCCCCGGCCTGCATTTTTTTTCCGCAGCCCGCAAAGGCGACTGGAAGCTGATCTACGATCAGCGGAAGCAGCACTTGTTTTTATACGATCTGAAAAAGGACATCGGGGAAGAGCATGACGTGGCGGCGGAAAATCCTGCCGTTGCACGGCGCCTTGCCGCCGAGCTGACGAAATATTTACAGGAAAGAAATGCGGCGATGCCGGTGGTAAAAAGCACCGGTAAACCGGTGAGCTGGCCGGTGGAAACGGTGAAATAACGCGGCCCTGCAATGCAGCATCTTTTGCTTCGCGCATACAGGCGCCGGCAGGTAAAATAATCGCCGGACACGGCGGCCGCTACCGCGTGGCGGAATACAGCAGCCCGTGCAGCAGGCCCACCAGCTCGGAGAACTTCTCCGGTTTGGTGATGAACTCGAAAGCGCCCAGCTGCTTGGCTTCCTGGATGGTCTGCATATCGGAAGCGGTGGAATAGATCACCACGGGCACATCTTTTGCCTTGTGCGTTGCTTTTATTTCGCGCAGGAATTGCACGCCGTTCATCACCGGCATGTTGAGATCAAGGAAAATAAGGTCGGGCAGGAATTCGGCGCTGTTCAGCTGCATAATGGCCTCGTAGCCGTTCGGCGCGGTATAGCATATGATCGATTCGTCTATAAATTCAAGGGCTGACATAAACATTTCCTGGTCGTCGATATCATCGTCTACCAATAATATCGTGGGTACATTTGTCGTCATACATGTTGGGATTAAAATGAGAATTCGAACAATCGGTCATTACAATACATTAAGAAACAATCATATACAATCTATAGCGAAACGCATTACTGTTAATTTAGTCAATTTAAGTTGAAAAAAGATGTATTTAATGAGTAAGATTGTAACCCGGTATTTAATTAACACGCATCCGATGAAAAAGTTACTCTTTATGCTGATTACGGGCCTCTTCGGCCCGGGAGTTTTTGCGCAGCAAAAGCCTAATGTGATCATAATTTATGCGGACGATGTAGGGTATGGCGATCTCAGCTGCTACGGCGCCACGAAAGTGCAAACGCCCAACCTGGACAAGCTGGCCAGGAGCGGCATCCGTTTCACCAACGGCCATGCCACCTCCGCAACCTGCACCCCTTCCCGTTTTGCGCTGATCACCGGCAGGTATCCCTGGCGGAAGACCGGCACCGGCGTATTGCCCGGCGACGCCGCCATGATCGTGCCCGTGGGCAAAGCCACCCTTCCTTCCATGATGCAGAAGGCCGGTTACAAAACCGCGCTGGTGGGCAAATGGCATCTGGGCTTGGGAGACGGCCGGGAGATCGACTGGAACCAGCACATCAAGCCCGGGCCGAACGAAGTAGGCTTTGATTATTCTTTCTTTTTCCCCGCCACGGCAGACAGGGTGCCGACCGTATTCGTCGAGAACGGGCAGGTGCAGGGGCTGGACAAGAACGATCCCATCACCGTTAACTATAAGGAAAAAGTGGGCGACGAGCCCACCGGCAAGGAACACCCGGAGCTGCTGAAGATGCAGGCTTCCCACGGGCATAACAACACTATCGTGAACGGCATCGGCCGCATCGGTTTTATGAAAGGCGGCCAGAAAGCCCGCTGGGCGGACGAAGAGCTGTCCTACGCGTTTACCGACAAAGCGGAGCAGTTCATCGAACAGAACCGCCGGCGCCCGTTCTTCCTGCTGTTCGCATTAAGCGACGTGCACGTGCCGCGTATGCCGGCCACCGTATTCAGGGGGAAAAGCGGCCTCGGCTACCGCGGGGACGCTATCCTTGAAATGGACTGGATGGTAGGCCGCATCATGGAAAAGCTGGAAGCGCTGGGGCTGACGAAAAATACCATCCTGATGTTCTCCAGCGACAACGGCGCCGTGCTGGACGACGGTTATGTGGACGAAGCCGTGACCATGCAGAACGGCCACATCCCCTGGGGACCGCTGAGGGGCGGCAAATACAGCGCCTTTGAAGGCGGCACCCGCATACCCTGGATCGTGAGCTGGCCCGCGCGCGTCAAAGCCGGCCAAACCTCCGATGCGCTTATCAGCCAGGTGGACCTGTTCGCTTCGCTCGCAAAACTTACGGGCCAGCCGCTCGGCGCCACCGACGCGCCCGACAGCTTCGACATGCTGAATGCTCTTCTCGGCAAAACGCAAAAAGGCCGCGACTGGCTTATCCTGCAGGGCGGCGCGCTCTCGCTCGTACAGGGCGATCTTAAGTACATCACGCCGTCCAAGGGACAGCCGCTGATGAAACATGTGAATATCGAAACGGGCAACAATCCCGAACCACAGCTCTACGATCTGAAAAAAGACATAGGGGAAAGGCAGAACATCGCCGCGGCGCACCCGGAGAAAGTGAAGGAAATGGCGGCTATGCTGGAACGCCTGAAGGAAGCGGAGCGGACAAGGAAGTAGGGAAGAATCACGACATGTTTACTGCAGCGCATCATCCGGATGCGCTGCTTAGTCTCGTACCGCGTTCGACCCGGTGCTTAATCTCCATATCCGCTCGCTGCGTTCAGCAGGTCCATCGCTTCGGCGTCCAGCCGGAGCGATACCGCGCGTATAAGCTCATCCAGCTGGGAAAGGCTGGTGGCGCTGGCGATGGGCGCGGTCACTCCCGGCCGGTCTTTCAGCCAGGCGATGGCGATCATGGCGGGCGTGGCGTTGTACCGGGCGGCCACTGTATCCATCGCGTCAAGAATGCGGAAGCCTCTTTCATTCGTGTACCTGGCGAGATATTTTGCGCGGCTGCTGCCGGCGATGTCTTCCTCCTTCCTGTATTTGCCGGTCAGGAAGCCGCTTGCCAGCGCGAAGTACGGTATCACGCCCAGGTTGTGCTCCATGGCGTACGGCGCGTACACGGTCTCGAAAGTTTCGCGGTCGAAAAGATTGTATTCGGGTTGAAGCGTCTGGTAAGCGGGAAAATTTTTGTCTTTGCTGATGGCGGCCGACGCGACGATGCGCGGCAACGTCATGTTGGACGTGCCGATGGCGCGCACTTTGCCGGACTTCACGATCTCGCCGTACGCTTCCAGCGTTTCCTCTATGGGCGTGCTTTCATCGTCGTAATGCGTCTGGTACAGGTCGATGTAATCGGTTTGCAGTCTTTGCAGCGAATCGTCGATGGATTGAAGGATATAATTTTTTTTAAGCCCGCGTTTTTCTTCGCTGAACACGCCGCCCACTTTCGTGGCGAGCATGATCCTGTCGCGTTTGCCCGTTTTGCGCAGCCATTTCCCGATCACGCGTTCGGAGTCGCCGCCGGTATTGCCGGGCACTTTTCGCGTATAGATGTCCGCGGTGTCCACGGCGTTGAAACCCGCGTCCGTAAAGGCGTCCAGCAGGCGGAACGAAGTGGGTTCGTCCGCCGTCCAGCCGAATACGTTGCCGCCGAACATCAGCGGCGCGATCCTGAATCCTGTATTTCCAAGCAGTCTCGTTTCCATGAGCAAGATTTTAAGGGTGTGAATGTAATAAAATAGCCTGATCTTTATTCTTCACAACCGGCATTATCATGAAAGTATTCATCACAAGGATCATTCCCGAAACCGGACTGGAGCTGCTGCGGAAAGCGGGCATCGAATATACCGAGCACCGCGAAAAAAGAAATCTCGCACCTGAAGAGCTGATCGCCGCCTGCCGCGATCACGACGCGCTGCTGAGCGTGGGCCGCAACAAAATAGACGCGGCTTTCCTGCAGGCATGCCCGCATTTGAAAGTGGTGGCGCTGATGGCCGTCGGTTACGATAACGTGGACGTTGCCGCGGCCGCCGCGATGAAGATACCCATCGGCAATACGCCCGGCGTGCTCAGCAATGCCACGGCGGACACGGCTTTCCTGCTGATGCTGGCCGTTTCGCGCAAGGCCTTTTATATGCATAAGACCATCGCGCGCGGCGAATGGAGCTTTTTTGATCCTACCGCCAACCTGGGCATGGAGCTGAACGGCAGAACGCTCGGCGTTTTCGGTCTCGGCAAGATCGGGATGGCGCTCGCCAAAAAATGCCGGGGCGCGTTCGATATGCCGCTCATTTATCACAACCGCCACCGCAACGAAGAAGCGGAACGTTTGCTAGGCGCGCGGTATGTCGGCTTTGACGAGCTGCTGAAAGAAAGCGACGTGCTCAGCCTGCATGCCACCCTCACGCCCGAAACCACCGGCCTGTTCGACGCGGGCGCATTCGCGCGGATGAAACCTTCTTCCATCTTTATCAACACCGCCCGCGGCGCGATGCACAACGAAGAGGACCTGCTAAAGGCATTGCAGCGGCAAACCATCTGGGGCGCCGGGCTGGACGTTACCCATCCCGAACCCATGGACAGCGGCAATCCCCTGCTGAACATGCCCAATGTGGCCGTATTGCCGCATATCGGCTCCGCCACGCAGGAAGCGCGCAGCGGCATGGCGAGAATGGCCGCGGAGAACATCATCGCGGGGCTGAAAGGACAGCCGCTGCCTTACCCGGTGAATAAAGTGATGCCCGCATGATCACCGTCTTTTCAGATTTCAACCGGCGGAAAGCCGATGTGCAATGCCTGCTCAGCAGCAGCACGGCGGATATGGCGCTTTGCCGTTACGACCGTTCTTCGGAAGACGAATTTTTTATGCCCCATGCCGCCGTCACCAGCGTAACCCAAGGCAACAAAACAGTATACGTCGACGGCATCAGGCACGAAATGAAAACCGGCGACTCGTTGTACATACCCAAACATTCCATCGTCTATTCGGACATCCAGGTAAAAAAAGGGACGTTCTGCAGCCTCAACACCGTGCTGCATGGCGACGCGCCGCCCGGCGACAATGCGGCGGACGTGCTCGCGGGCATTGCGGCGGCCATTACGCAACCCTTGCCCCTGGCGGAGCTGGCGCGGCTGCATCATATGAGCCTGAGCACATTCAAACGCTGGGCGCTGCGCAATACCGGCGGCGGCATCGGTCGGTGGATAAAGGAGCGGCGGCTGGAAAGAGCGCGTTACCTGCTGGAGCATAAACGTTTCAGCGTCTCGCAAGCCTGCCATGAGAGCGGGTTTCACGATCTTTCTTATTTCAGCAGGAAATTCAGGGAACGTTTTGGCGTTACGCCGGGCAGCTTCAGAAATTGAGCTTTTTGTCATAACACCGCGGCCGCGCCGCGCATAACTTTACACAAAAAAAAGATCATGATCTCAAGAGAACAGGCGCTCGCATTCGCGCAGGCATGGGTGAATGCCTGGAACAGCCACGACCTGGACGCGGTGCTGTCGCATTATACGGAAGACTTTGAAATGAGCAGCCCCTTCATCCTGCAAATGGGCATCGACGCTACGGGCACGCTCAAGGGAAAAGACAAGGTGGCCGATTACTGGCGCAAAGCGATGGTAAAATACCCCGATCTCCGTTTTGAGCTGAAGGAAGTGCTTTCCTGCGTGCATACCATCATTATTTATTACGACAGCATCGCCGGGAAAAAGGCCGCGGAGTTTTTTGAGCTGAATGCCGAAGGAAAAGTGTACCGCGCAATGGGGCATTACGACTAAAAAAAGGTAACGGCCGTCATTCATGGCACATCATTTGGGCGCAGGAAAGTATCTTTGCTACACATTTTTTGCGCACATGGGATCCGAGACGAACAGTCAACACACAGATGGAAGAGTGGGGGGGATAGCCGGTTACCCGGAAATAATCCAGCTGCTGCCTGCCGCGGTGTATTCTACGGACGCCGCGGGCATCATTCTTCAATACAATACCGCCGCCGCCGCGCTCTGGGGCTTTTCGCCCGAGGCCGGCAAAACGCCCTGGCATGCGAACTGGAAAGCATACGACCAGAACGGCTGTTCCATTCCCCTTGAAAATACGCCCATGGCTATCGCGTTGCGGGAAGGCCGCGAGCTGCACGGCGACGAGATGATCGTGGAGCGGGCGGACGGCAGCCGCACAAGTGTGGCATGTTTTCCACGCCCTGTATACGATGTTCGCGGTGTGCTCACCGGCACGGTGAATTTGCTGATAGATGTAACCGTTTTGTCGCATACCCGCTCCGCCCTGCGCAGAAGCGAGGCGGATACGCGCAGGATGGTGGATTCCCTTCAGAAAATCGAGCTGGCGCACCATGCGGAGCTCCGGCGCAGGAACGAAGCGTTTAAGGACAGCGAAGAACGCTATTATAAAATGATCGACGAGGTGGAGGATTATGCGATCCTGCTGCTGAGCCGCGAAGGGTACGTGATGAACTGGAACAAAGGCGCGGAAAAGATCAAAGGGTACAAGGAAGAAGAGATCATCGGGAAACATTTCAGCGTATTTTATCCGCCGGAAGACAGGGAGCTGCAGCCCGGCAAGCTGATCAACGCGGCGGAAACCACCGGCAAGGCGATGCATGAAGGATGGCGGGTAAGGAAAGACGGTACGCGTTTCTGGGGCAGCATCGTGATCACCGCTTTGCACAACAATGCGGGCGACATCATCGGCTTTTCAAAAGTAACGCGCGACCTCACGGAGAAAAAGATCGCGGAGGACAAGATCACGAAATACGCGGCGGAGCTGGAGTTCCAGAACAAAGAGCTGGAGCAGTTCGCGTATGCCGCCGCGCACGATATGAAAGAGCCGCTGCGGAAGATCCAGTTCTACAACAACTACATCGAAGAAAACACCGCCGGCCTGCCGGAGAAAGTAAAAGAATTCCTGGGCCGTTCCATCAGCGCGGCGGCGCGCATGCAGCGGCTGATAGACGATCTGCTCACCTATTCCAAAGCATCCTCGTCCGCGCAGGACCTCGCGCTGGTGGACCTCAACCAGATACTGAACACGGTGGTGCTGTCCTACCACGATTCCGTCGAACGGACGGGCGCGGTGATCGAATGCG
>CBINIO010000201.1:0-7441 GCA_966250725.1 uncultured Chitinophaga sp. | reverse complement strand
CCCGAGAAAATTCGCGCCGTTGTTCACGCCAAAACCGAAGCCGGTCAGCGCATCCGCTCCGGGCCCCCCCCCGGAAGGCGTATCAAAGTCCACCTTTACCTTGCCGCCCTGTTTGCAAAGCAGGCAGGCGTCCTCAAAAACCAGCTTGTACCCGTTCACTTTTACGCCTTCGTTGCATTTGTCCCAATAAATGGGATCGGGCTTGCAGGAACCGCCGGTTACCGAACAGGAGCCCATGGGAAAGATATTTTCCCCGGGCACCATGTCCATTTCACTGGCGAGGTTCTCGCCGTAAATGCGGGTGTTTTTATGATGGGTCACCAGCAGCCGCGAAGGGGCGCTGCCTTTGTCGCAGGTGAGCCAGCTGTTTGCAGGTATGTATTTTTTTGAACCCATGTTTGTCAGATTTGATCGGTCAGGTTTCGGCTTCCGCCAGGAACAATCTTTCCGGGTGGGCCGCTTCAGCCTCCGTCACCTGCGAAAGCGTATGCGCCGAGGTAATACCGTACCAGTCGGATACTTTTGTTTCGAGGAACAGCTCGGCCTCCGTCAGCCAGTGCTCCCCGTTGTAATCGAAACGTTCTTCCATATCCACTTCCAGCGCGGCGTTGATATTAAATACGCCGGTCAGGTCTTTCAGCATTCTTGCAAAAGCCTTCCTGTCAAACTGCGCGGTATCGAGCACGGCCTTGTTTTCCAGGCTGTAGCGGTGATGACGCAGCTCGTATTCCTCTTCCCATTTCGAGTCCAGCAGCAGCGGGAGGTCCACTTTGCCAAAGTACCCTTTCAGCACAAACGGCTCGCGCTGCCGCGATCTCTTTTCACCGTAATCGTCCTGGAAAAAGAACCGCCACGCGCCGTACCCTTCGAACGATTGCATGAACCGCTGCCTGTCTTGGAGCAGCCGGCCCGTTTCCGCGATCATATTGTCCGCGGCAGCTTTAAGGTGCTCATACTTTTTCTGCATCCGCGCGGCGAAATAATCCGTCCACTTCGCCTGCAATGTGTCAAAGTTCCGTATGTCCTTCAGCCGGCCATGATCGTCGAGCGTCAATATCAGCGGCGATTGCAGCTCGTCCATGTCCGCGGCCCAGTCGTGCAGCCGGATGCTGCCTTCCATTTGCTGCGTCAGCATCGTGTATTCCAGCGTCAGCTCCGCTTCGTCGCGCTCCATCACTTGCAGCTTCACGAGCTTGTGCTGAACGAACTGCATCACATGCGCGCCGATCACGGTTTTGTTGGCGCTGGTGATGTGATAATACACTTGCGAACCCGGCGAGGGCCTGTGCGGGTTATATTCCATACTGCTTAACATTGATTGATCTCCACTTCGTTTGCAATGATATTGGCGACGGTGCCGCCGTTGGCCGTGAATTTATCCGCTGCGGTAAACGTGATCTCTTTTGAATCCAGCTTGCACAAACCTGCGGCCGAATTGATCTCCACGTCTTTTGCAGTGGCGGTTAATGAGATATTTTCCGTATCCGCCGTACCCGATATGCTCTTTTTCGCGCTGAAAGCGATCGTGCCTTCGCCGCCGCCCTGCTCGCCGGGCTGCGCGTTGATGGCGATGCTGTTGCCGGCATTCACGACAAAATCCTTGGTATTGATCGTGAATTTCTGCGGCGCATCCAGCGTAACGGAACCGTCCCCATGCATGGTGAGCACGTTGCCGCTGGGATCTTTTACGGTAACGCTGCCGGCGTTGTCGTCGAGCGTAACGGTGGAACCGCTGCGGGTGCTCAGGCTTTTCACGGCGTTGGAGGCCCCGCCGCCGCTGCCGCTCTTGCCGTGATACACGCTGCCTATCACGATCGGCCGGGCGATATTGCCCTCTTCAAAAGCCACCACTACCTGGTCGCCTTTTTCGGGCACAAAGGTGAATCCCCTGTTCTTGCTGACCTTCTCTGAACTTCCCGCGTTCGGCGATACCACCCGCAGCCATTCGCTTACGTCGTTGCAGTTGCATTCCCATTTGAATTTCACCTTCACCCTTCCCTGACCTTTCGGGTCTTCATTATCTTCCACGATAGCCAGCTGCATTTCCGCGAGCGGTTTGTCGTATGCCTGCACGGGCACCCGCTCCGAATCGGCGAGCACTGCTTCGAAGGTGTGATAATAATGTCCTACGCCGTCGAGATGGTGATACACGCCGGTAACGAGGAAGCGGCCCAGCTGCTGTACGGTAAAGCTCAGCGCCTCTTTCACGCTCATGCTTACATCCACGATCCTGCCGAGACCCACGGCGGGATTGTCGCCGCTGGCGGTCACCTGCAGCAGGTCGGCCATATTGGCCTTTTCCTCGTTCTGCACATAAGTGTCGATTTCTTTTTTTGAATCCACGCGCACCTGCAGCGGCTGCGAATGCACGCGGCTGTACAATTCGTTGGAGGCGTTCACCGCGTGCGCAAGATCGGGCTGCCCGCCGGGCGCCGCTTTGGCTTCGGCTTTTAACAGCTGGTCTTCTTTCGGGTTGTAGGCGAACTTCCGGCTTTTCAGCGGCGCCACCTGCATGGCATATTGCAGACTGTGCAGGTCGCGGCCGTACACCAGCTTTACCTCCTGCTGCTCGTCCGGTTTCCCGAAGTGGAGCTTTTCGCCGTCATAATAAAACCATTCATGATATTCGGCGGAAAGCCGGTTGAGAAATTCATAATCGCTTTCGCGGTATTGAATGAGATAATCCACCGGCTCCTTGCGCGAAGGGTTGAGCTGGATATTCAGATCGTTCTCCGGCGCGTCTTCCGTAGCTTTGCGGATCACGGCGGCCAGGTCTTTATTGAGGTACGAGCCGAGATCGGGGCCGCGGTCGATCAGTATGCTGGGGCTATATCCGCTTACGATCAATGTGCCGTGGTAGCCGTGGCTTTGCGAAAGCGCCACCCGCGTTACCTTGCCGGTGAAACGCTGCTCCTGCCCCGGCTCTTTCCCGAACTGCACGGTAATGTTCTTGCCCATGAAGCTGCGCGATTTGTCCAGCGAGATAATCCCGGGCGCACCCATTTCGTCGTGGTGAAAACGCAGCTCGAAATAATGGTGCGCATTAAAACGCTGTTCCAGCGTGAAGGACGAAAAATGAAGAATAGGCGTATCTTCTATATTGATCTGTACATTCAGTTTTCCTTCCATCGGTTAACACTTTTGAATGGTGTGATAGATCAGCCTTTGACAGGCCATTTGGCATAGTAGCCGATCACCTTGTAATGCCCGCTCACGCGGCCGAAAACAAAGGCGAAATAATTTTCTGCCCCCCCGTTTTTTTCGGGGTACTGCATATATACTTCATACATTTTTGAACCCTTGTCCGTACACTTCCGCAGCGTCTTGTAATAATCCTCGCCGCCCTCGTTTATTTCCGACAGCGCGTCTTCTCCCGCATCTGGCAACAGGCGTTGTACGTCGCGGTTAAATATGTGCCGCCTGTAGTCGTTAAATTCCTGCCGGCTTACTTTCCCGGATTCCCTGTCTATCTGCATGTTTTCCAGATCGTCGTTTGTCCACTGCTGCGCCGTTTGCAAAGGGAAGTACAGCATATCGAGCAGCTGCCCCTCGTTTTGCTGCCGCACCGCCTGCCGGAAGCCCGTGAAAAAAATCCGGAACTCCTGTTCATCCGGCCCGGAGGAACGTAATTTTACCGGCTGCTGCGCGTTGGATACCGCTGACGCTGTGCCCTTATCCGTCGCTGGTGGTAACGCGGAAGCAGAAGACCGCTGCCCGTTAGAGGCCGCTGACCCTGCACTCGTATCCGCCGCAGACGCTAAAGCAGCAGCCGAATCCTCACCAGGCGTCACCAGCGCCGCAACGGCGTCAGGCGAATCTCTCCCCGCATCCGCGCTGCGGGTACCTTCCGCATTACGGCAGGCACCTGTGCCCAGCAAAAGGCTACAGCTTAACCATATGATATATAACCGGCACAACATCATTTTCAAAACCTCGGCAAATAAGCCAGTCCTCTTTCCTCCATCCGTTTCAAGATCACGGCGGCGCCCATTTGTTGAGAAACCGCCTCTGCATCGTATTTCCCGTCCTTCACATACTTCCCTTTCGTGTAATGGTTCGAGAAGCTCCAGAGATAAGGCGTGTTGATCTTTTTATATTTAAAATACCCGAAACCGTTATACGCCTCGAGCTTCCGCAGGATAAACGGAAGTATCCACTGCCGCACCTTGTCAAAATTCATAAAACGCATCGCGTCCACGGCGCTCTCCTCAAAGGTGAACGGCGGCGGATGCCCCACCTTCGGCCTTCCGGCCGGCGCCTGCACGGTGTAGCCGGTCAGCGGGTCGCCGTTATGAAGGTGTTTATTAAAATTGAAGCTGCATTCGAGATAATGCACGCATGCGATAAAAAACCAGGGAATACGCCCCGATGTGAGCGATAAAAAATCAGGCTGACTGCCCAGCCCCAGGTCGAACGGGCTGCTGCGGCTGTTAAAAAGCCCCGGAGGCCTGAACGCCCTGAACGCGACATCGGGAGCCTCCACATCCTCCGCCTGCATAATGCCCCTGGCATAACGCAGCGGCTGGAATACGGGCGCATTGCCGTTGAGCGAGATCCCGGGCATGCCGTAATTCATGGTCGGGCCCTGTACCAGCCGCGCGATCTGCTCGTACCGCACACGGTTCACCAGCACTTTTTCATCGATCACCGCGTCCACCTCCGCCAGCTTTTCCGCCTTGATCACGCAGGTATCAAAAAGGGTCAGGTATTCGAGATCGGAGGGCGTGGACGGCACGGCGGCCTTCGCACGGGGTTTCCGCCTGATCTTCGCCCTGGCTTTGGGTTGAACGGTGGCCGATATCTGTTGTTGTTTTTTCATGGTCCCGGAAAGCGGTGTGCCGCCCGGTAACGGGCAACACACCTTTTGATAAATGTTACAGGTTATTTCGGCCAGTCGTTCACATGTTCCGCGTTACCCAGCTTCAGGCTTTGCGCGGAGATCACGAAACTGAGCGTCATCGGGTGGTTCCCCACCACGTTGATGCCTTCGTTATACTGGATGATGTACCCGTTGCTGAAAAACAGCTCTTTCATCTTCGCGTCCTCGTCGGTCTTTTTTATCACGACCTTCCCGGAGAACGGCTTGAACTGGCTGTTCACCATCGATTCGATCACCGACGTATCCTCGGTGGATTCCACTTCAACATGAATGGTACCGCCATACACACCGGATGAAGGACGGCCTTTGGCGTCCACGTCGCGGTTGAGGGAAAAGCTGCATTGCAGTACGTCGTATTCCTTGCTGCCCAGTTGCAGCGTTGCTTTAAATGCCATAATGTGTAAAATTTACTGTGCTGAAAAAATGTTTCCTGCCCCTTTTTCAAATAGCGCCGCGCATCGCATATCACTATGCGAACAAAACGGGTAAAAGATCAGGCAGGGGAAAAATGAGGAGGGGACTAGGCCTTTGCATCTGGCCAGTCGTTCACGTGCTCTGCGTTGCCCAGCTTCATTTTGCGGGCGGAGATCGTGAACCGGAGCTTCATCGGGTCGGAGCCGATCACGTTGATGCCTTCCGTGTATTTGACGATGTAAGCGCCGTCAAACGTTACTTCTTTCATCTTCGCGTTCTCTTCGGTCTTTTTGATAAGCACAGTGCCGGAAAACGGCTTGAACTGGCTGTTCACCATTGCTTCGATGATGGACGTGTCTTCCGTGGATTCTACTTCCACGTCAATAGTGCCGCCATACACGCCCGAGGAGGGGCGGCCCTTGTGGTCAACATCCCTGTTGAGGGTGTAACTGCAGCTCAGTACGTCGTACTGCTTGCCTGCCATGTTTAATCTTGCATTGAATGCCATGTGATTTAAAATTTATAGGTCAACGAAAAAAAATGAATATGGTTACAATATGGTTTCTTTTCTATGGCAGTATTTGAGCTACAAACCGGTGGTTCTTCCGAGTTCCAAACAATCTCTCTGTTGAATAAAAATAAACTAAAAATCTTTTTGGCAACGTTTCGCGCAGGTTAAATTTTACATGAATTTTTGCCCGAACGCATACATCTTGCCGATCCATTTTTTTGCATAATCGTTTTCCTGCGAATGCACGAACCCGATCGTACAGGTACGCACCGGCATGATCCTGCAGCGTTCCATCACATTCCTTTTGATAGCGTGATAGGTCGGCTGTTTCGTCTGCTGCCATTCCCGCCAGCTTTCTTCGTCCAGTACGGACACGATGCGCGCCGACTTCCCCGGGTACCAGCCCGGGCCCGCGGCCGCGGGTTGCGCACCCTGCTGCGGCAGAAAAAGCCTGTCAAAGAAACCGGACAGCTTCGCCGGGATCGAATCGTGGTTCACCGTGCAGAACAACACGAGGTGCGTCGCCCAGCGGATCTTTTCCAGCGCGGCCTGCAGGTCGGGCTCGAGCGGCGTGATCTGGTTGGAGAACTGTTTGTTGCTGTTGAACTTGAGGTCCATAATATACAATTCCTTCACCATCGCTCCCGCTTCTTCCGCACCCTGCCGGTACGCTTTTGCAAACGCGTGATTGATGCCTGTCCTGTCCGTATCGCCGTGTAATATCAGCAGCTGCTTCATGTGTACTGCAAATATAACAATCGGCCGATCTTATCAAAACGGGCTATGCCTGCGGCGCGTACTCCGTATTCCAGGTGGTATGCTCGTCTTCCCCTTTATGCCCGTCCAGCTTCACAACAAAACTTTTCGCCGGGAAATACGGCGTAATATGGATATCCAGGTGAATACGGTCTTTCTGCACCTCGTCCCGCTCAAAACGCATGATCTTGAAACGCTCGATCAGGCGGTCGGGGCCCTGTATGCCGTCCAGGAAACGCACGATCTGCTGCCGCAGGTCGCTTTCGGTCTTTGTATTCCAGTTCTCAAACGCGCGGCGGTTCAGGAAATCGAACAACACTTTGGTGATATAGTCGAACACGCGCACCACCGAGTAGGTCTGCAACCCGATGTTGTCCCCGTTAAAAAGCGTCTTCGCCGAAAACGCCATCACCTTGCCGTATTCGTTCACCATCGGCACCAGTCCCAGCCTTTCCAGCTGCGATATCTCGCTTTTTTTCAGATCGAACCGCACGCCGTCGGCCTCGTTCATGCCGCCGTGTTTTTTGCCCGCCGTTACCTGGCTCATTAACGTATAATACATTTTTCCCGCCAGCGCCGCGGAGCCGGGCACATGCAGGTCTTCCTCCTCGCCCGCTTCTTCCACCCTTCCGCGGCCCACCAGCCAGTTGCAGGTCATGATCACGTTGGAACGGAAGGCATCGCCGCCGGTAAGGTTGGCGGCCGTAAAAAGATCCACCACATCGTCCGGCTGGTCGAGGTTCATAAAATCGGTGAGCAGCATGGTCTTGTTCGCATGCGCGATCTTCGCCCAGCGCTCCAGCACTTTATTCGAACCGAGATAACCCGGCAATACGAGCAGGGAATAATTGTCGCGCAGGTCGAGCCGGTCGTAGTTCTGT
>CBINIO010000200.1:0-7452 GCA_966250725.1 uncultured Chitinophaga sp. | reverse complement strand
GTTGTCAGCGAGCTGAAAAAGCTGAAACTGGGAGACGGCCGCGATCTGCTGGTGCATGGCAGCAGCAAGCTGGTGCAAACCCTGCTCGCAAACCGGCTGGTGGACGAGCTGCACACATGGACGTACCCCGTAACTTTCGGCAAAGGCAAAAAGCTCTTCCGGGAAGGGACACAGCCCCTTCAATGGAAAGTAACGGATGCCGCGGTGTCGCCGTCAGGTATTATTATTGCAAGCTATACGCCCGGTGGAGAGGCGAAGATCAACGCAACGGACCCGGGAAAGGTAAGCGGCGCGGAGCTCGCCAGGAGGGAGAAGCTCGCAAAGGAAGATACCGACTGAAAGGAAAAATAAACCTATGGTAAACGACGATATAACAGACTTTGGCAACTACCAGTGGCAGGTGCTTGAAACAGTACAAGGAAGGGCGCTGCTCATTACCAGGGATATCATTGCATTAAAATGGTATCACAGCGCATTTGCCGACATCACCTGGGAGCACTGCGAGCTGAGAAAATTCCTGAACACTGAATGGTACGGTCAATTCAGCGAGAACGAAAAGGAAAGGATCGTCGCGGTCACGAACAAAAATCCCGGCAACCCATGGTTCAGAACAAAAGGCGGCAACGACACTACCGACAATATATTCCTGTTAAGCCTTGAAGAGGTTTGCCGGTATTTCGGCGACAGCAGCGCAAGATTGCGCGATAAAGACAAGCAGACTTGGCTTATCGATGACGAGAACAACGCCAGGCGGCAGGCGAGGTATGACGGCGATTACCATTGGTGGCGGCTTCGGTCGCCCGGGTATTATGGCCGTACCTCCGCAAGCGTCAGCAAGAACGGTGGTGTATATGTGCGCGGCAACGGCGTTTACGGGAGACCGAGGGACGGCGGCGGCGTCCGTCCCGCTTTATGGCTGAAGACCTGATATAAAACCTGCGCTGGCCGCAGGTTTTCTTTTTTACAACGGACATTGCAGCGTTATAACCCATTCCCGCCTAGGCTTCCTGCTTCTTTCAATTTTTATTATTTTTTCTTTCGTTTACTTTTAAATCTGGATTATATTCCTTACTTTTTGTTAAAACCCGGAAACGCCAAAATCCGCATCGTTATGAAAAAAAGAATGTTCTCTCTCCACAGCCCCGCTGGCTGAAAAATCGATTTTCTGGCACCATTGGAAACGGACATGATGCATGTCCGTCCAGATTATGAATTTGTTAATTGAGCTTTCCGTGAATGCACTTCTTAACGGAATTTTTCAATTTTATCCCGCCGTATAGCTAATGCGTTATCACGGCAAGCCGGCTGCCAGTGCGGCCCGGCATCGCTATTCCCATTCCATGCCTCATCCTTTGTGCCCTGTCAGTATTCACGTCAAAATTATTTCTCATCACAAAAATCTACTTTATGTATTGCTGCAAAATCAGAGTTCATCTGCAGGGCCGTCTCCTGCAAAAAACACTGGCCTGCGTTGCGTTGATCTTGTTGGGTGGAGGAGCAGGCTGGGCGAAAGCCGGCATGCGCGCGCCGCATCCGGACGCCGTCGCCGCGGTGACGGACCACCGGGTGTCAGGCCGCGTTACCAATGGCGAAACGGGGGAAGGCCTGCCCGGTGTAAGCGTGGCCATCAAAGGCACGCAAACGGGCACGCTCACCGATGTTCAGGGCAATTACTCGCTCACCGTGCCCGATGAAAACACGGTGCTGGTGTTTTCTTACATCGGTTATCTCACACAGGAAGTAAGGGTGGGGCAGGCCGCCACGCATAACATCCAGCTCGCGGTGGACGCCAAATCGCTGAACACGCTGGTAGTGGTGGGTTATGGCACGCAGAAAAAAGTAAACCTCACCGGCGCGGTGGACCAGGTGGGGGAAGAAGTGTTCCAGAACCGCCCGGTTCCCAACATGGCGCAGGGCCTCGTTGGCGTGGTGCCGAACCTGAACCTGAAAATGCTCGACGGAAAACCCACGCAGTCCCCGGCGTTCAACATCCGCGGTACCACGTCGATAGGGCAGGGCGGTAGCGCGCTGGTGCTGATCGATGGCGTGGAAGGCGATCCCCGCATGCTGAACCCGAACGATATCGAAAGCGTGTCTGTGCTGAAAGACGCCGCTTCGGCCTCTATCTACGGCGCCAGGGCGGCGTTCGGCGTGGTGCTCATCACTACCAAAGCCGCGAAGGCGGGGAAAACCTCGGTTTCTTATTCCGCGAACTACGCCATCAAATCCCCGACGGCCGTGCCGGATAACATCACCGATTCATATCCCTGGGCGAAGAGCTTCAGCGACGCATGGTCACGGTGGAACGATAACGGCAACACGCCTACGGCGATCAACAAGACCATCAGCTTTTCTCCCGCCTATCTCGCAGAGATCAAAAGAAGATGGGAAGATCCTTCGCTGCCCCGGCTGGAAGTAGACCCCGACGGGCAATACCAGTATTTTTACAGCACGGACTGGTACCATGAGCTGTATAAGGACCGCTTTGGCACGCAGGACCATAACCTGTCCATTACCGGCGGCAGCGAGAAGGCGAATTTTTACCTGAGCGGCAGGCTGAACGACCAGGACGGTTTGTTCCGGTACAACAGCGATAAGTTCAGCATGTATAATTTACGCGCCAAAGGCAGCATCCAGGTTACGCCCTGGCTGCAGGTGGACAACAACACCGAATATTCCGCGCAGAAATATCATCAGCCGCTCAACGTAGGCGAGGGCAGCGGCATTTACCGGAATATCGCGGACGAAGGCCACCCGCTCGCGCCCTTGCTGAACCCTGACGGAACGCTCTCTTTTTCAGCGGCCTACACCGTGGGTGACTATTATATCGGCAGGAACGGCAGAGACAATACGCAGCGTTTCCTCAAAAACAAAACGGCCGCCAAAGCGCAGTTCTTTGACAAGAAGCTGACCGTGCGCGCGGACCTCACCTTCCAGAGCAACGACATCGGTTCGCAGCAGAACCGCGTACAGGTGCCCTACAGCCGCTCGGAAGGCGTGATCGGTCACACCGGCACGAATACGAACGACATAGAGGAAAGAAGAAGAACGACGAATTATCTTGCCACCAACTTTTACGCGGATTATGTGACGTCCATCAACGATGTGCATAACTTCACGTTCCTGGCCGGCTTCAACTACGAGCAGTCGCATTACAAGAACCTCACGGTGCGGAGGAACGGTATCGTTTACGCAGATGCAGACGATATCAACCTGGCCCTCGGCCAAAGTATCGTCACCACCGGCGGCAATGAAAAATGGGCCATCGCCGGCGGCTTCTACCGCGTGAACTACAACTTCCGCGAGCGTTACCTGCTGGAAGTAAACGGGCGTTACGACGGATCTTCCAAATTCCCCACCGATCAGCAATGGGCATTCTTCCCGTCGGCGTCCGTAGGATGGAGGGTGTCCGAAGAGCCTTTCTGGTCGATAAGCCCAAAGGTATTGTCCAACGTTAAGCTGCGCGCTTCGTACGGTTCGCTGGGCAACGGCAACATCGCTCCCTATTCGTTTTACGAGGAATTTCCCATTACCCAATCCGGCCGCATCCTCGGCGGCATCCGCCCGCAAAAGACGGACCAGCCGAATGTGCTGCCGGACGGGCTTACCTGGGAAACGTCCACCACCGCCAACATCGGCCTCGATTTCAGCAGCTTGAACAACCGGCTGACGTTCGTTGGCGACATTTACCGCCGCTGGACAAAAGACATGTTCACCGTTGGCCCCACCTTGCCGGAAGTGTTCGGCACCGCAGAGCCGAAGGGCAACTACGCCGACCTTGAAACCACCGGCTGGGAATTGTCCGTCAACTGGTCCGATCAGTTCAAGATGGCGTCAAAACCTTTCAATTACGGCATCCGCTTTACCCTCGCGGATTCCAGGGCGATCATCACCAAATACAACAACAAGGATAAAGTCCTGACGGACTACTACGTAGGCCAGCGTATCGGCGAGATCTGGGGATACCTTGTGGAAGGGCTCTTTACTTCGGCGGCTGAGATCGCCGAATCCCCCTCGCAAAGCAACATTCCCAATACCAATACCCGCAAGAACTATCCGGGCGATCTCAAGTTCAAAAACCTGGACGGCGACAAGGTGATCTACCAGGGCCTGAACCGCGTAGGAAATTCCGGCGACAAAACGATCATCGGTAACTCCGAACCGCGTTACATGTACGGGCTGAGCCTTTCCGGCGACTGGAACGGGCTTTTCGTGTCCGCCTTTTTCCAGGGCGTCATGAAACAGGATTGGTACCCTTCCCGCGAAGCCCGCTTCTGGGGCCAGTACAACCGGCCTTACAATGCTTACCCGCGCTGGCAGGAGAACAACCAGTTCCGCGAAGAGCTGGGCAACTTTGACGCTTACCTGCCCCGTCTCGTAGGGTACATCGCGCAGGGGACCGGCCGCGCGCTGGCGGTGCCCAACGACCGTTTCCTGCAGAACGCGTCTTACATCAGGCTGCGGAACATACAGCTGGGGTACACGCTCCCGCAGCGCATTACTTCCAAAATACACGCCCGCGACATGAAAGTGTACGTGTCCGCCGAAAACCTCTGGACCTGGTCGCCCATGTACAAATGGACGCGCGACACGGACGTGACCAACATCTACGGCTCCGACCGCGACCTGAGCGGTGGCACCAGCGGCGACGGTTACAATTACCCCATGCTGAAAGCGATATCATTTGGTTTGACCATCAACTTTTAAACTATGAGAACTGGAAAAATATTCGATTATACGATCGCACTGTCCCTGCTGCTGTCGGTAAGCGCCTGCAGCCTGGACGAAGTGCCGGTGGACACGGCCACCAACCAGGCCATATTCGGATCGGACAACGGCCTGGAGCTATATGTCAATTCATTTTACGACATGCTTCCGAATACGGACGTCGGGGTGTTCCAGGGCGACGATAATTCGGACCTGGTAGCCCGCAACGGCGTGGACGACTATCTCGCCCCGGACGCGCTCAGCCCCGTCACCAGCACGGGCTGGAGCTGGACGGATCTCCGGAACATCAACTTCTTCATAGAGAACGCCGAAAAAAGCACGGCGCCTTCGAAAGGTCATTACCTGGGCGTTGCGCATTTTTTCCGTGCGCTGTTTTATTTTGAAAAGGTAAAACGGTTCGGGGATGTGCCCTGGATCGACAAGACGATCGATGTGGACGACGACGCAACCCTGTACGCGCCGCGCGACAACCGGTTTGACGTAATGGACAAAGTGCTGGCCGACCTGAACTACGCGATAGAAAATATCACGCTAACGACCGACGCGACCTGCACGCGCATTACAAAAAACGTCGCCCGTGCGTATAAAACGCGCATCTGCCTGTTCGAAGCCTCGTTCCGCAAATATCATACGGAGTACGACAAGCAGTCCACCGCCGCCGCATGGTACCAGGAGGTGGTGAAAGAAGCCAACGACATCAAGGGATATTCGCTGCACAACGGCGCGGCGGACGACAGGGGGTACCGCGAGCTGTTCATCACCAAAACGCCGTATACGGATGAGACCATCCTCGCCGTGGCGCTCAGTTCCAGCCTCCAGGTGTTCAGCTCCGCCAACCGCCGGTTCATCAGTCCTACTTACGGCAACCGCCCCAGCCTGACGCGCCGTTTTGTGAATACCTATCTTAATCTCGACGGCACGCCTTTCACCAGCGACCCGGCTTACAAAACCATGCCGTTCACAGAGGAGGTGAAAGACCGTGATCTGCGGCTGAAGCAGACCATCCGCCTCGGCGATTACAAGCGCACGGAAAACGGCCTGCCGGTGCCGGCGCCGCCGAACTTCAACCAGACCTATACCGGGTACCAGCCGATCAAATGGTGTTATGACGAACGTTATCCTTACGACGACGAAAGCCGTAACGACAACGCGCATATCATCATGCGCTGGGCCGAAGTGCTGCTCAACAAAGCGGAAGCGCTTGCGGAGCTGAACCAGATGACCGCGGGCGAATGGACCGCCACCATCGGCGCACTGCGCAAACGGGCAGGCATCACCGGTCCCACGCTGACCACTTTACCGGCAGCGGCGGACCCCTACATGGTCAGCTTTTTTGCGAACAAATTTACCAGCCCGGTCCTGCTGGAAGTGCTTCGTGAACGAGGCGTGGAGCTGATCTTCGAAGGCCTGCGCCCGGACGATCTGCGGCGCTGGAAGCTGGGCGGGCTGTTCCAGTCCGCGCCGATGAACGGCATGTACGTACCCGCGCTGGGTGAATACGACCTGAACGGCGATGGTGTGAACGACGTATCTTTTTACCAGGGCGCCAAACCGCCTTCCACCACACCGGGCATCGCGTTCGTGGACGTGAGCCCCTCCACCGCCGTGGGCAGGATACAGCTGTCAAACGGCACATCCGGCGAAGTAATGTGGAATCCCGGTGTACGCCAGTGGAGCGATAATAAATACCTGTACCCGATCCCCGAGGCGGTGAAGACGAGGAACCCGGCCCTGGGGCAGAACCCGGGGTGGTAGTGTAGGGCAGGAGTAATGATAAAAAAGGAGAGCTGCGATCGTTCGCAGCTCTCCTTTTTTATCCGCAACCGGAAGTAAATCAGTTGCTCGCTACCCTGTTTTTTGCTACCCTGGCCTTGAATAAAAAAAGAACCCTGGAAGAATCAGTGAGCTGAGTTTTGAAATCAAAGGCCGCATACCATTCATCGTCAATCTTCGCATACCTTCCCCATCCCAGGATATTTCCAATGCCTCTTTTACTTTCAAAGGAAGCGAAAGGCATGCCGACATACTTTCTACCGTTGATAAGAAAGTTTGGGTCACGGGTGCTGATGAATATAACTTTTTTCTCCTCTGTAACCGCTCCGCGGAATTCAATATTGTCAACCTTGAATTTTATCATTCTTTCCAGACTATAAGGCGGGAAGGCATATATGCGTTCATTTTGTCTGACCTCGCCTTCCCAGATGTCCCCGATCTTCGGGATTTCCTGCGCCGCGCAATTCACGGCAAATAGCATGGCAGCGGCGAAAAGCAGTTTTGCCATTTTTTGATGGGTAACGATTTTCAGATTCATAAGTATTGATTTAAAACTGGTGGTGGAAAATCAGGGTAACTCTCACAAAGCCGGGGTTCGTATAGCCGTTACGAATATAACGTGGGAAGGGGTTAAGGGTATGTTAAAATTCGGGTATGTTTATCGAGGAACAAAGGCCCTACATGCCTCTGTGGAGATACCATTCACCCGCCGCCAATATCACGAACGCCACATCATTCCCCAGCGAAGCCCGCAAAATGCGCAGCGCCTTGCGCATGTGCTGTTCCACGGTATTCAAGGAAATGTTCAAGAAGGATAGAGCTGTGTTTTGAGAACCACCGTTTCTGGGACGTGCGCCGCTGGAAAATTGCGGAAGAAACGCAGAAAGAGCTGTGGGGCATGCGGCCGATCGTGGACGATACCGCGCCGGACGGTTTCCGGTACGAACGTTT